>JAIBFE010000224.1 GCA_019459705.1 Thiobacillus sp.
AAGAACTCGCGGGTGCCGGATTTGGCGATGGTGCCGATGTGCTCGATGACTTCCTGCCGGCTCATGCCGATACCGTTGTCGGAAATCGTCAGCGTGCGCGCTTCGCGGTCGAAGGCGATGCGGATTTTGAGGTCGGGGTCGTTTTCATAGAGCGCGGAATCCGACAGGCCCTCGAAGCGCAGCTTGTCGGCGGCGTCGGAGGCGTTGGATATCAGTTCGCGCAGGAAAATGTCCTTGTTGGAATACAAGGAATGGATCATCAGCTGCAACAGCTGTTTGACTTCGGCCTGGAAGCCGAGGGTTTCTTTGGTGGTGGCGGACATGCCTTTATCTCCCGTTGACTACAAACAAGGTGAACGGGAAATGGGGGCGGGGGTGGCGGGTTTCAAGTCCCGGCGCAGGCTATCGAGTCGCCAGTTCACAGGCTGCATGGTCTATAAAAGAAGTCCCTTTTTTTGTGCCCGGAAGTGCCGGGTCGAGGGGCGAAGGAGGTTCATCATGGCACGCAAATTCATCGATTGCCGGGAATACCCGAGCGAAATGAACTGCACGGTGTTCATGTCTGCCGACAGCGAAGCAGAACTGCTGGAAGCGGCCGTGCAGCATGCCGTGGCCGTTCACGGCCACACTGACACCCCTGAACTGCGCGAGACACTGCGCACGCTGTTCAGGGACGAAGTGAAAAAAGCGGCCTGAGCGTTGCGCAATCCCGTGGAGGAGGTAGGCCCGTCGGTTTGAAGCGTGCTTCCGTGTGTTGGAAGCAGGCTGCAAACCCCGCCGGGTCAGGGCTTGTTTTGCCTGGTCAGCAGCGCCAGCAGTTCGGTCTGCGCGCAGTAGGCCTTGGCGCTTCGCTTGGGGCGGCGGCGGTAGCTGCCGTCGGGCTGCATGTCCCAGGCCTGCACGTTGTCGCGCAGGTAGGGCTTGAGGCCTTCGGCGATCACGCGCTTTTTAAGCTTGGGGTTGAGAACGGGGAAGCCGGTTTCGATGCGGCGGAAGAAGTTGCGGTCCATCCAGTCGGCCGACGACAGGTAGACCTTTTCGTCGCCGTCGTTGCGGAAATAGAAAATGCGCGTGTGCTCGAGGAAGCGGCCGACGATGGAGCGCACCCGGATGTTCTCCGACAGCCCGGCGATGCCCGGACGCAGCGCGCACACGCCGCGCACGATGAGATCGATCTTTACCCCGGCCTGGCTGGCGGCATACAGTGCGGCGATGACCTGCGGCTCCAGCAGGGCGTTCATCTTGGCGACGATGGCGGCGGGTTTGCCGGCGGCAGCCAGTTCGGCCTCGTGATTGATGGCGGCGACGACTTCGCTGTGCAGGGTGAAGGGCGACTGCCACAGGCGCTTGAGCTTGCCGGCCTTGCCGAGGCCGGTGATCTGCGTGAACAGGCTGCCGACGTCGGCGGTCATCGCTTCGTCGCAGGTCAGCAGGCCGAAGTCGGTGTACATGCGGGCGGTGCGGGCGTGATAGTTGCCGGTACCCAGGTGTGCGTAGCGGCGCAGCCCGCCTTCCTCGCGGCGGATGACCAGCGCCAGCTTGGCGTGCGTCTTGTGGCCGACCACGCCGTAGATGACATGGGCGCCGACCTCTTCCAGCTTGGCGGCCCAGTTGATGTTGGCTTCCTCGTCGAAGCGCGCCAGCAGTTCGACCACTACGGTGACTTCCTTGCCCGACTGGGCGGCGCGGATCAGCGCCTGCATCAGCTTGGAATCGGTGCCGGTGCGGTAGACCGTCTGCCGCATGGCGACGACGTGCGGGTCGGCGGCGGCCTGCTCGATGAAGTCGATCACCGGCTGGAAGGATTCGAAGGGGTGGTGCAGCAGGATGTCGCCCTTGCGAATCTGCGCGAAGACGTCTTCGTCCTTGGCCAGCCGCGCGGGCAGGGCGGGGACGAAGGGCGGGAATTTCAGGTCGGGACGGTCGACCCAGTCGGGCACCTGCATCAGGCGTACCAGGTTGACCGGGCCGTGCTCCTGGTAGAGGGCGTCGGCGTCCAGCTCGAACTGTTCCAGCAGGAAGGCCGCCATCGTGTCCGAGCAGTTGTCGGCCACCTCCAGCCGCACCGCTGCGCCGTAGTGCCGCTGCGGCAGTTCGCCCTGCAGCGCCTGGCGCAGATTCTTGGTTTCCTCGTCGTCGACGAAGAGGTCGGAGTTGCGGGTGACGCGGAACTGGTAGCAGCCTTCCACCGTCATCCCGGCGAACAGCTCGCCGACGTGGGTGTGCAGGATCGACGACAGGAACACGAAGCCGTATTCGCAGCCGGCGACTTCCTCCGGCAGGCGGATGACGCGCGGCAGCGAGCGCGGCGCCTGCACCACGGCGGCACCGGAATTGCGGCCGAAGGCATTGCGGCCGGACAGCTCGACTGCGAAGTTGAGGCTCTTGTTGAGCACGCGCGGGAAGGGGTGCGAGGGGTCGAGCCCGACTGGCGTCAGCACCGGCATCAGTTCGCGGAAGAAATAATCGCGGATCCAGGCCGCCTGGGCTTCGTTCCAGTGCGTGCGGCGGAAGAAATGGATGCCATGTTCGGCCAGCTGGGGAATGATGTCGTTGTTGAATAGATCGTATTGCCTGGCCACCAGCGCATGCACTGTCTCCGATACCGCGCGGTATTGCTGGCGCGGCGTCATGCCGTCGGGCGAGCGCTGGGTGGAATTGGCGCGGATCTGTTCCTTGAGGCCGGCCACCCGCACCTCGAAGAATTCGTCCATGTTGCTGGAAAAGATGCAGAGGAATTTCAGCCGTTCCAGCAGGGGTACGGAAGGATCGTCGGCCTGCGCGAGTACGCGGCGCTGGAATTCGAGAATGCCGAGTTCGCGGTTGATGAGGGTATCGGGTGCGGGGTGTGTCATCGTTTTATTATCCATGGCGTGCTTGAATGATAAGTGGCCGCCTTAGCCTCCAATATGACAGTTAAATGACAACTCCGCCTCCACAGGAAATCGAACTCAAGCTTGCACTGCCGCCGCAACAGGCTGAATTCTTTCTGAAGCGGATGGCCCGGCGCCGCAGTGTGCCGCTGCAGCAGAACCTGGTCACCTGCTATTTCGACACCCCGGATTTTGCCTTGAGCGGACAGGGGGTTGCCTTGCGCGTGCGGCGGGTGGGACGGCGCTGGCTGCAGACGCTGAAGACCGAGGGCGAGCGGAGCGGCGGGCTGTCTCAACGTGTCGAGTATGAAATGCCGGTCGCCCGCGGCACCCTGGACTGGAGCCGGTTTCCGCCCGAGGCGCTGGCCTGGGTGCCGGATACGCTGCGCGACAAGGTGGTGCCGGTGTTCGAGACGCGCTTCACCCGCACCGCCTGGCTGCTCAAGGGCAAGGGCGGCGCACAGATCGAGGTGGCGCTGGATGTGGGCGAGGTGCGTGCAGGCGAGCGCAGCCAGCCGATCTGCGAGATCGAGCTTGAGTTGAAAGCCGGCCAGCCGGATGCGCTGTTCGCACTGGCGCTGGAGTGGGCCGGCGCGTTCGACTGCCTGCCGTTCGACATCAGCAAGGCCGAGCGCGGCGTGCGTCTGGCGCATGATGTGGAGGCGGCGCCGGTGCGGTCGGTGTCGCTGACGCTGGGCGAGGGCATGAGTGTGGAAGCCGGCTTTTCCGTGACCGTTCAGGCCTGCCTGGCGCAGTTCCAGGCCAATCTGCCGGGCGTGCTGGCCTCCGGCGACATCGAATACGTGCATCAGGCGCGGGTGGCGTTGCGGCGCCTGCGTGCGGCGCTGCGGCTCTATCGCCGGACCTGCGTGCTGCCGGACGAATGGATGGACGGCCTGCGTGCCCTGGCTGCCGCGCTCGGGCCGGCGCGCGACTGGGACGTGCTGTACACGGAGACCTTGCCCGCGATTGCGCCGCATTACGTCGAAACCGGCACCTGGCAGCGTGGCCTGACGGTGCTGGAAGCGCATCGGGCCGGGGTGCGTGCGGCCATGCAGGCCGCGCTGGTCCAGGCACGGCCGGGTGCGTGGCTGCTGGCGTTCCAGCGCTGGCTGCTGCAGGAGGGGTGGCGCACAAGCGCTACAGGCGAGGGGGTGCCGGAAGCGCAGCGCTTCCTCCAGTTGTCGCCCCTGGAGAAATGGGCGCGGCGGGCGCTGCAGAAAGGGCATCGGCCCATCGTTCGCGGCGCGCGCGATTTCGGCAAACTGGCACCGGCACAACGCCACGCCCTGCGCATCGCCATCAAACGCCAGCGTTATGCGGCCGAGTTTTTCCAGAGCCTGTTTTCCGGCCGCCGGCTGGCTCGCTATCTGGCTGCGCTGCGTGACGCGCAGGACAGCCTGGGGCGCGCCAACGATGCGCATGTTGCGTGGAACCTGCTGACAACAGCGCAGCTGGAAACGGGGCCGATGGGGGATTTCACCCTTGGCTGGCTGGCGGCAAGCCTGGCTCAGGCAGCAAACGGCGAAAGTGCCCGCCATGTGCAGGCGTTTCTGAAACTGAAGCCTTACTGGTGATCCGGATTTTTTTCGAGGGAAGACGCATGGAACTCATTTTGTGGCGGCACGCCGAGGCGGAAGACGGCATGCCCGATCTCGGCCGCGAACTGACCGACAAGGGGCGCAAGCAGGCGGCGCGCATGGCCGACTGGCTCAATCCGCGGCTGCCGCCGGATATCCGCATTCTGGTGAGTCCCGCCACCCGCACCCTGCAAACCGCGCAGGCTTTGGGGCGCGACTATGAGCAGCTGCCGGCGCTGGCGCCCGGCGCAAGCGCCAGGGCCGTGCTGGCTGCCGCAAGCTGGCCGGGTGGGGCGAGGCCGGTGCTGGTCGTGGGGCATCAGCCCACGCTGGGGCAGGTGGCGATGCAGTTGCTGTCCGGGCAGGCGGGCGATCTGACGCTGAAAAAAGGCGGCATCTGGTGGTTTCAGGGCCGCGAGCGGGCAGGGCAATTGCAGGTGGTATTGCGCGCTGTGGCCGGCCCTGACTGGTTATAATCGCCATGTGACTACCCAATCCATCCAGGCTATCCAGCCCGATCCGACAACGCAGACGAGGTGCGCCCAGTGCCGGGTTGGCTGAGCAGTCTGCGCGACCTGATCGTGGAAGCGAGCCCGATGCGCCGCTTCATGCTTGCCTTGCTGGTGTTGCTGCCGCTGGCCGCGCTGGCTGCAGCGTATGTCTGGTTCAATCCTCCGGCTTATCGCGTGCTTTATGCGCAGCTGTCCGACCGCGCTGGCGGCGAAGTCATCGGCGCGCTCGAGCAGCTCGACATTCCCTATCGCCTGTCTGCCGCCGACGGCACCATCGAGGTGCCGGCCGACCAGCTGCATGCGGCACGCTATCGCCTGGCGGCGCGAGGACTGCCCCGATCCGACGCCGATGTGGAGGATGAAGCCGATCGTGCGCCCAGCTTTGGCGCCTCGTCGCTGCAGGAGCAGCAGCGCTATCAGCGCGCACTCGAAATCGACCTGGCCCGTTCGATCCAGTCACTGGATGCGGTGGAGCTTGCGCGCGTCCATCTCGCCTTGCCCAAGGTTTCGCCTTTCCTGCGCGATGCGCCGCCCGCCACCGCTGCGGTGCTGGTGCGGCTGCGTTCCGGTGCGCAGCTCTCGGAAGAACAGGTGGCGACGATCCAGACCCTGGTGGCCGCCAGCGTACCGCGCATGAAGCGCGCCGAAGTGCAGGTGCTCGATCCGCGTGGCGTGCTGCTCGGCGGAGCGTCACCCGAGCCCGCCCAGTCGCAGCGTCTGGCGCTGGAGCAGGATCTGGCGCGGCGGGCACTGGAGGTGCTGACGCCCTGGCTGGGCAAGGATCGCGTGAGCGTGCAGGTGACGGCCACGCTGGAAGACAGCGAAACCCGGCAGACGGTCGAGCGGGTACGCAATATCGTGATCGGAGGACAGGCGCGCCCGCTGGAAAAAACCGTGCGTACCACGCGGGTGCCGGAAGGCCGCATCCAGCGCGTGAATGCCATCGTGATTCTGGGGTTTGACGCCAGTGCGGCCGACCTCCGGCGCGCCGGCCAGCGGGCGCGTCAGGCGCGGGGTCGGCACCCGGCGCGCGGCGACACGCTGAACGTGTATGCGTTGCCTGCGGCGGCGGCAGAGGTGCAGGCCGAGCTTGCTGTCACGCCGCCCCAGACGCAGGCGCCCGTTCCGATTCCCCGGGTGCGGCCGGTCAGCCCGCTGCCGGACAAGGCCGGTTCCTTCGGGTTTCAGCCCTGGATGCTGGCGGCTGGTGCGGCGATCCTGTTGCTGCTCGGTGCGTTCGGGTGGCGTCGCCGCCGTGTGCCTGCCGTAGAAGCGCTTGAAGAAGATTTCGACGCCGAGCTCGAGGTCACGCGTAATCAGGTGCTGGCCGACCCGCGTGTGACCGCGGATGTCGTCAAGCTGTAGATGCGCGCATGAGCCAGGCGGGAATCGAAAAGGCCGCCGTGCTGCTTCTCGCCCTGGGCGAGGAGGCCACGGCCGCCGTGTTCCGGTTCCTGAGTCCGCTGGAAGTGAGCCGTCTTGGCAGCGCCATGCGCGAACTGGAGGTGCTGCCGCGCGAGCGCGTGCGCGTCATCCTGCACGATTACGCCGCCGAGGCCGCCGAACAGACCGGGTTTGCCGCGGATACCGGGCGCTTTCTCGATGAGACGCTGAAGCAGGCCTTTCGCCCGGAGCGTGCGCAGGCGATGCTGCAGCGGATGGGGGCGACGGGCGCGCAGGCGCTGGAGAAACTGGCCTGGCGCGAACCGGCAGAGATAGCCGGCCTGCTGGACGCCCAGCCGCCGCAGCTGATTGCTGCCGTGGTGATCCAGCTGCCGCGCGACGTTGCGGCCGCAGTGCTCGAGTCGCTGCCCGGTGAAACGCGCGCGGATACTTTGCTGAGTCTGGCGCATAGCGACGCGCCCAGTCCCGACATGCTGCGCGAGCTGGATGACTGGCTGGGCAGCCTTGAATCCGCTGCGCCATCGCAGGGCGAGGCCGCCGTCGCCAGCCTGCTGGGACAGATGAGCGAGGGCAGCGCGGCGGCCGCGCTGAGCCAGCTCGACCAGAACGATGCCGACCTGGCTGCGCGCCTGCGCGTGCGCAATCTCGCATTCGAAGACCTGGCGCAGATGCCCGAGGCCAGCCGCAAGACTTTTTTGCGCAACATCGGCGCGCGCACCCTGCTGCATGCGCTGAAGGGCAGCGATGGGCGGGTGCTTGATGCGCTGTCCGCGGTGATGAGCCCGACTGCGGCGCAGCGCATGCGCGATGAGCTCGACACGCTGGGCGCGCTGCCGGTGACCGCGATCCAGGCTGCGCAGGATGAATGTGGCGCCAGCTTGCGGCGGCTGGCGGCCGAGGGGGCGATTCTGTTCCCGGAAGAAGAGGAGGTGGCATGAGCACCGACGACGACACCACCGCATTCGAACACTGGGAAGTGGTGGAGCTGGCCGCGTCGGCAAGCGAGCCGACGTCGCCCGCAGAGGATGCCGAGGCCGAACTGGCCCGGCTGCGCGAAGCCGCGCGCGCCGAGGGCTACGCCGAAGGGGTGGCCGCCGGGCGGGTGGAAGGCGAACAGGCCTGCGGCCGCATGAAACAGCTGGCCGAAAGCTTCGGCAACACCCTCGACAATTTCGATTTTCGCCTGGCGGATATGGTGCTGGAACTGGCACTCGATGTGGCGCGTCAGGTGGTGGCGGGCGAGCTCGCGGCCCGTCCGGAACGCATTCTCGATGTGGTCAACCTGGCGCTGAAGCAGATGGCGGAAACCAGCCGCGAGGCGCGCCTGCTGCTGAACCCGGACGATGCCGCGCTGGTGCGTCCGCACCTCGACCAGGTGCTCGACAAGAACCGCCTGCGCATCGTCGAGGATGTGCGGATCGTGCGCGGCGGCTGCCTGATCGAAACTTCGCAGGGCGACCTCGACGCCACGCTGCCGGCGCGCTGGCGCCAGGTGGTGCAGGTGCTCGGTTCCAACCAGAACTGGATCGAGTAATCCTTGGAACTCCGGTCGACCGCTCTCGCCATGCAATCGTTATCATCATTTTTTCTTGATCGCGGCCGGGACTCTTCATTGCCAGTAAAAATCGCTACGCATTCGATCGCACGGCTGTCGAGCCCCCTTGCGGGTGCATTCGAACGCATCCAGCCGGGGTTCCAGGGATAAATGGACCGCACCGTCCGCCTGCGCGAATATCTGGCTGACTGCCGCCGTGCGGTGAGCTGGGCAACGCCGATTGCGACCAGCGGGCGCCTCACCCGGGTGTCCCGGCTGGTGATGGAGGCAGTGGGGCTGCGCCTGCCGGTGGGCAGCCAGTGCCATATCCAGATTCCCGGCGGACAGAGCATCGAGGCCGAGGTGGCGGGGTTTTCCGGCGACCGTCTGTTCATCATGCCAGCCACCGATATCTATGGCGTGATGCCGGGCGCGCGGGTGATTCCGGACAACCCGATGGCGGCGCAGCCGCCGCGCCTGGGCATGCGCTACGTGCCGCGCCGCCGCGCACAGGATCGGGTGCGCCAGGTGCCGGTGGGCGAGGCCCTGCTGGGGCGCGTGCTGGACGGTGCCGGGCGGCCGCTCGATGGCATGGGGCCGCTGTCGCTGGAGCGCCGCGTGCCGCTCTACAGCCGTCCGATCAATCCGCTCGAACGGGCGCCGATCCGGCAGACGCTGGATGTCGGCGTGCGTGCGATCAACGGCCTGCTGACGGTGGGACGCGGACAGCGGCTTGGCCTGTTTGCCGGCAGTGGCGTCGGCAAAAGCATTCTGCTCGGGATGATGGCGCGCTTCACCGAGGCCGACGTGGTGGTGGTGGGGCTGATCGGCGAACGCGGCCGCGCGGTCAAGGAATTCATCGACCGCATTCTCGGCACCGAGGGCATGGCGCGCGCCGTGGTGGTGGCGGCGCCTGCCGACCATCCGCCGCTGATGCGGCTGAACGGCGCAGCGTATGCGATGTCGATTGCCGAATATTTCCGTGACCAGGGCAAGCATGTGCTGCTGATCATGGATTCGCTGACCCGCTACGCCATGGCGCAGCGCGAGGTGGCGCTGGCGATCGGCGAGCCGCCCGCCACCAAGGGCTATCCGCCATCGGTGTTCGCCAAGCTGCCGCAACTGGCCGAACGCGCCGGCAACGGCCGCAGCGGCAGCGGTTCGGTCACCGCCTTTTTTACCGTGCTGATGGAGGGCGACGATCAGCAGGACCCGATCGCCGATGCCGCGCGCGCGATTCTCGACGGCCACATCGTGCTCTCCCGCGACCTGGCCGACGCCGGGCATTACCCCGCCATCGATATCGAGGCTTCGATCAGCCGCGCCCAGCCCGACCTGCTTTCCGAGGAAGAACTGGAGCGCACCCGGCGCTTCAAGTATCTCTATTCGCGCTACATGCGCAGCCGCGATCTGCTGGCGGTCGGTGCCTACGTGCCGGGCGCCGACCTGGTGTTGGACGAGGGAGTGCGGCTGTTTCCAAGAATGCAGGGTTATCTGATGCAGGGCATGCGCGAGCGCGCGCCGCTGGATGCCGCCCGTGCCGGGCTGGATGAGGTGCTTGGATGATCCTTGATTCCTCGGTTGGACGTGCCCGAGTGCACCCGCAAGGGGCAGGCCGTGTTTGTAAAGCCACTGAAGTGGCAACAACCACGCTCTGCGATTTTCGGGTTGCCTGGCAAGGCGCGACGAGGCGCATGGCCGCCCCCTGCAACGAGGAGCAACGCGGTCAGGCGATCCGAAAACCGTGCAATCGGGTGCGTAGCGGTCTCAGCCGATGGGTCAATGCCCTCGAAGCTGAAATGTTCAGCATTTACCCGGATTTCCAAGGGACAGGAAGCGGTCAACTGAGGAATCAAGGATGAAACCCTTTGCGCTCGCCCGGGTGCTGCAACTGGCCGAACGGCATAGTGAAACGCTGGCACGCACGGTGAAGCTCGCGCATGGCGTCTGGCTGCGCGCGCGCGGCCGACAGGTGCAGCTGATCGCACTGCGCGACGCCCATATCACCCAGCTGGCAGGTGAACTTCGGGGTGGCGTGACGGCTGCGCAGCTGCAGGAAAAAAATCGTTTGCAACACGTGCAGGCCGAGGAAATGCAGGCAGCGCAGGAGGCCATCGACGCCGCACACCGTGACTGGCAGGCGCGGCTGGCCGAATGGATGCAGGTCGAGCAGCGGGTGAAGGCGTTGCGCTTGCTGGAACAGCGCCATCTGGCACAGGCCGCCATCCAGCAACGGCGCGCCGAGCAGCGCCAGCATGACGAACTGGTGGAATTGACGCACCGCCAGGCGGGACGACGGGGGCGCTGATGCAATTGCTGCAACTCACCCCTGCCGAAATCGCTTTTCTGACCACGCCATCCGCCGCGCCTGACGACCTGCAGGCGCGGCTGGCCCGCAAGCTTGCCGCGAAGCTGACGGCGCGCCTTCGCCTGCCGGTTCAGGTGAAGGCGATGGCGGCCCAGTTGGCAGCGGCCACCGACCCGGCGGCGCCCACGTGGCAACCCGATGCCGCGCTGGCTACCTTATGGCTGACCCGGCGTCTCGGCGGGCGGCACATGATGGGCGCAACCCCCTTCGTGCCCCGTGGCTTGATCCAGACCCTGGATGCCGCCCTGGCGGAGTGCTGGCTGGATGGGGCAGCGTTGGACGCGCTGCCTGCTGCGCTGGCGTGGCGCCTCGACACCGATCTCACGCAGGCAACGCTCGCCGTGCGCCTGCCGAACACCCCAATCGACATGACGCGCTGGGCGCGAGGAGTGATACAGCATGGCTAGGCTTATTGCGGCAGGCGTGCTGCTGCCGGTTTCGACTTCTGCGCTGGCCGCTTCAAGTACCGCCAGCAGCATGCTGACCGTGTTGCTGAGCCTGGCCCTGATCCTGGGCGGATTCGTCGCGGTGGCCTGGTTCGCCCGCCGTTACCTGCCAGGCATGGGCGCACAGGGTGTGGTCAAGGTGGTGGGGACGACGCCGGTGGGAACGCGCGAACGCGTGGTGGTGGTGGAGGTCGACGGCACCTGGCTGCTGCTGGGGGTGGGGGGCGGCAATGTGCGCGTGCTGCATACCCTGCCGAAGCCGGCCGAAACCGTAAAAGCTGCAGCGGAGCGGTCGTGATGAAGCGCATTTTCATGCTTGCGGCGCTGCTGCTGTGTACGCCCGTTCTGGGCGCGGAATCCAGCGTGCCGCTGTTGAGCGTCACCCCCGGTGCGGGCGGGCAGGTGATCGGCGTGCCGGGTGCGAGTCTGCCGTGGCTGCTGCTGTTTCCGTTCCTGCCGGCCCTGCTGCTGGCATTTACCGCGTTCACCCGTATTGCCGTGGTGCTGTTCCTGCTGCGCCAGGGCCTGGGCAGCCATACCGCGCCGCCGAATCTGGTGCTGACGGGGCTGGCGGTGCTGCTGACGATATTCGTGATGTCGCCGGCATTGAAGACCATCAATGCCGAGGCCTACCAGCCCTATCTTGCGGGAGTGCTGAGCTTCAACGCTGCCGCCGAACAGGCCGCGACGCCGCTGAAAAGTTTCATGCTGCGGCAGACGCGCGCTGAAGACCTCGATCTGTTTATCGGCGGCGACAAGACCGTCGATCCCAAACAGGTGGACAGCGTGCCGCTGGCCGCGCTGGCGCCGGCCTTTCTCACCAGCGAACTCAAGACCGCCTTCCAGATCGGCTTTATGGTCGTGCTGCCTTTTCTGGTGATCGACCTGGTGGTCGCCGCCGTGCTGACCGCGCTGGGCATGATCATGCTGCCGCCGCAGCTGGTGTCGCTGCCGCTCAAATTGCTGTTGTTCGGCACGGTGGACGGCTGGCACCTGCTGGTCGGCTCGCTGCTCGGGAGCTTCTGATGGAGGGCCTTGCGCGCGACGCGCTCTGGCTGGTGATGCTGATCGCAGCGCCGGTGCTGCTGGCGGGGCTGCTGACCGCATTCGCCATCAGTCTGTTCCAGGCGGCCACGCAGATCCTCGAACCCACGCTGTCCTTCGTGCCCAAGCTCGTCGTCATGCTGCTGGTGCTGGCGCTGCTGGGCAGCTGGATGGGTGACCAGCTGGTGGAATTTGCGCGCACGTTGCTGACCGATTTCCCCGGCCTGCTCGAATGAGGCCGCCATGCCGTTGACCGAAGCGGGTCTGTCGCTCTGGCTGTTCGTGTTCGCGCGCCTTGCCGGATGGGCGCTGTTCGATCCGCTGACCGGCCGCCTGCCGGTCTTGCTTCGTCTGGCGCTGGCCGCCGTGCTGGCTGCGGTGCTAGCTCCCGGCGTGGCCGTCGAGGCGATTCAGCCCTTTACCGTGCAGGGCATGCTGGCGCTGAGTCTGGAAGCCGTGTGGGGCGCGGCGCTGGCGCTCTGCGTGTGGCTGGTGTTTGCTGCGGTGAGTGCGGTGCTGGTGTGGACCGGTCACACCGCGACCGGCGGCCTGCTGGCGCTGACTGCCGAACAGGCCGTGCCGGCGGACGCGGCCTGGCGGGCGCTGGCAGGGTGGCTGGCGGCGATGGCGTTTCTGGCGGCGAGCGGCCACCTGCTGGTTGTCGACGCACTGCGCGACAGCTTTGCCGCGATGCCGGTGGCCGTTCTGCCCGCCGCGGCCGACCTGCGCCAGCTGGCCGAGGCCGCCAGCTGGCTGTTTGCCGCCGGGGTGCAGCTGGCCCTGCCGCTGATGGCGCTGGCGCTGCTGATTCAGCTGGCGCTCGGCATCGTGGCTCGCACTACGCCGGGGCTGGACATGTTTTCGACCGGACTGGGGGTCGCCGCGCTGGGACTGATGGCGGCCTGGGTATGGGCCGTGCCGCTGGTGGCGCACGGCGTCGGCCTCGGCATCGAACAATTGGCGGGCTGGCTCGGCGGGCTCAGGTGAGCCGCCGCGGCCGCGGAGTGAACATGATCGGGAGCCAACTAGCATGAGCGAAAACACGCAGTCCGATGCCATCGTACTCTTTGGCGCCACCGGCGATCTCGCCCGCCGCAAGATTTTCCCTGCGCTGCACGATATGCTGCGCCACGGCCGCACGCTGCCGCCGATCGTCTGCGTGGCGCATACGGAGAGCTGGGATCTGGAGCGGTTGCGCGCGCACGCCCATGCCGGCATTGAGGAATTCGGCGGCGGAGTCGACGACGTGGTGTTCCGCAATCTCGCCAGCCTGATGACCTACATCAACGGCGACTACGAAGATCCGGAAACCTACACTGCGCTACGCCGCGCACTCGAGCATCGCCGGCATCCGCTGCATTATTTCGCGATCCCGCCCGGCATGTTCCCGGTGGTGGTGCGCGGACTGGCTGCGGCCGGTTGCACCGAGGGCGCGCGGGTGGTGGTGGAAAAGCCCTTCGGACGCGACCTCGAATCGGCGAAGTCGCTCAATGCGACGCTGCACGAGGCGCTGCCCGAGTCGGGCATCTTTCGCATCGACCACTACCTGGGCAAGGAGGCGGTGCAGAACATCCTGTATTTCCGGTTCGCCAATTCCTTCCTTGAGCCGATCTGGAACCGCAACCACATCCGCCAGGTGCAGATCACCATGTCGGAAAAAATCGGCGTGGCGGGGCGGGGACGTTTCTACGATTCGGTCGGTGCGATCCGTGACGTGCTGCAGAACCATCTGTTGCAGATCCTGGGGCTGCTGGCGATGGAGCCTCCGCTCGGCACCAGCGCGGAGGCGGTGCGCGACGAACAGGCCAAGCTTCTGAAGGCGATCCGCCCGCTGGCGCCCGGCGACATCGTGCGCGGGCAGTACGAGGGCTACCGCAGCGAGGATGGGGTGGCGCGCGGCTCCGACACCGAGACCTTCGCAGCGGTGCGTTTCTTCATCGATACGTGGCGTTGGGCCGGGGTGCCCTTCATTGTGCGGACCGGCAAGAACCTGCCGCTCACCACCACCGAGATCCGCGCCGAGTTCCAGCTGCCGCCGCAGCGGGTGTTCGCGCTGTCGGAAGCCGGGCCGCTGGCGCCCAACTACCTGCGCATGCGGCTGTCGCCGACGGTGTCGATCGCGCTCGGCGCGCGCACCAAGAACGCGGGGGACCGCATGGTGGGTCGCCCGGTGGAGTTGTACGTCTGCAACGACCATCCGGACGAAAAGAGTGCCTACGAGCGCCTGCTCGGCGACGCGATGGACGGCGAGGCCATGCTGTTCGCCCGCCAGGACTCGGTGGAGGCGGCCTGGCGCGTGGTCGAGCCGGTGCTGGCGCACCGCGATCCGGCCTGCACCTACGAGCCCGGTACCTGGGGGCCGGCCGAGGCCGACCTGCTGCTGGCTGGCGGCCGCTGGCACAACCCGCGCCCGCCCCAGAGCTAGGCCCAGGTGGCTACGCACACGGACAACGCAGGGTGCGACCAGATAGATTAGAATGCCGCATTTATCTTTGAAGCGTCGGCACGCCGGCGCATGACCGGAATACAGCGGCGGAACAGCATGGCAGAATTCAAGACGCCTACAGGCAGCCTGGTTGCAATTGTCACCCCCATGACGGACGACGGCGCGCTCGATCTCGACGCGTTGCGCCGTCTGATCGACTGGCATATCGCGGAAGGGACGGACGGCATCGTCGTCGTCGGCACCACAGGCGAATCGCCGACGGTCAGCTACGACGAGCATTGCCTGCTGATCCGCACCACGGTCGAGCAGGTTGCCGGACGGGTGCCGGTGATCGCCGGTACCGGCGCGAATTCGACCGCCGAGGCGATCGAGCTGACCGAATGCGCGAGGCGCGCGGGCGCGCAGGCGGGCCTGTCGGTGGTGCCGTACTACAACAAGCCGACCCAGGAAGGCCTCTACCAGCACTACAAAAAAATTGCCGAGACGGTCGACCTGCCGCTGATTCTCTACAACGTGCCGGGCCGCACCATCACGGACCTTTCCAACGACACCGCGCTGCGCCTGGCCCAGGTGCCCGGCATCGTCGGCATCAAGGACGCCACCGGCAACATGGAGCGCGCGGCCGATCTGCTGCGTCGCGCGCCGAAGGATTTTGCGCTGTACACCGGCGACGATGCCTCGGCGCTACCCTTCATGCTGCTGGGCGGCCATGGCGTGATCTCGGTCACCGCCAACGTCGCGCCGAAGCTGATGCACGAGATGTGCGAGGCGGCGTTCGCCGGGAACCTGGCGCGCGGGCGCGAACTCAACAATGCACTGCTGCCGTTGCACAGCAGGCTGTTTGTCGAGGCCAACCCGATACCGGTCAAGTGGGCGTGCGCCGAAATGGGGCTGATTTCCCCGGCCTTGCGCCTGCCGCTGACCCCGCTGTCTGCCGGATTGCACGACACCGTGCGTGACGCCTTGCGCCACGCCAATTTGATCTAGCGTGGCGATGTGCCACGCTGGTTGATGTAAGCCTTACGTTTAGGACACCTTATGCGTTTATTGCCCCTGTATTTGATGCTTACCCTGGCTGTGTCGGGTTGCGGCATCATTGAATCCAAAAAGATCGATTACAAATCGGCTGACAAGCTGCCGACGCTGGAAGTGCCACCCGATCTCACCGCGCCGACGGGAGACAACCGCTACGCCATTCCCGATACCCAGGGCAGCGGTACCGCTACCCTGTCGACCTATAGCCAGGAGCGCAAGGCGACGCCGAGCGGGGTGCAAACCCTGCTGCCGGATCAGGACAAGGCGCGCATCGAACGTGCCGGCAGCCAGCGCTGGCTGGTGGTGCAGGCGACGCCGCAGCAGGTGTGGCCGGTGATCAAGGATTTCTGGCAGGAGACCGGCTTCATCGTCAACCTGGAATCGCCGGAAACCGGCGTGATCGAAACCGACTGGGCGGAAAACCGCGCCAAGATTCCGCAGGATGTGATTCGCCGCACGCTGGGCAAGGTGATCGACGGCCTGTATTCCACCGCTGAGCGCGACAAGTTCCGCACCCGCATCGAGCAGGGTCAGGGTGGCACCGAAATCTACATCAGCCATCGCGGCATGATGGAAGTCTTCGCCACCGAGGGCAAGGACAAGACGATGTGGCAGCCACGCCCGGCCGACCCTGAGCTCGAAGCGGAAATGCTGCGCCGTCTGATGCTGCGCTTCGGGGTCGAGGAGAATCGTGCCCAGACCCTGCTGGCCAAACAGCAGACGCCAGAGATGGCGCGTATCGTTCGGGATGCCGGCGCCCCGGTTCTGGAAATGGACGAGAATTTCGACCGCGCCTGGCGCCGCGTCGGCCTCGCGTTGGATCGCGTCGGCTTTGCGGTGGAAGATCGCGACCGCTCCAAAGGTGTGTATTTCGTGCGCTACATCGATCCTGACGTCGACAACGCCAGCAAGCGCGACGAAGGCATGCTGGCCAAGTTCGCCTTCTGGCGCAGCAAGAAGGATCAGGCTTCGCCGCAACTGCAGATCGTGGTCAATGAAGCGGGCGAGAAGAGCCGTGTCAACGTCACGGGTACGGGCGGCAAGCCGGCCGACATCAACACGCAGAACCGCATCATCAATCTGCTGCACAAGGAATTGAAGTAACGCGGGACGGGCATGATGCGCTTTGCCAGCCTGGGTAGCGGAAGCGAAGGCAACGGCCTGGTGGTCGAGGCCGGATGCACCCGGGTGCTGATGGACTGCGGCTTCGGCCTTGCCGACAGCGTGGCGAGGCTGGCCCGTCTGGGTCTGCAGCCTTCCGATCTGGCCGGCATCGTCGTCACTCACGAACACAGCGACCATATCGGCGGGGTGGGGCGGCTGGCACGCAGGCACAAGCTGCCGGTATGGCTCACCGCCGGCACGCTGGCGATGGCGCAGGATCTGGATGGCGTGGCGCTGCAGGTGATCGACAGTCATGCCGCGTTTGCGGTGGACGGGCTGGAAATCCAGCCCTATCCGGTGCCGCACGATGCGCGCGAGCCGGTGCAGTACGTGTTCGGCGACGGCGACAGCAGGCTCGGGGTACTGACCGATACCGGTTGCAGCACGCCGCACATCGAGGCGATGCTGGCCGGCGTCGACGCGCTGGTGCTGGAATGCAACCACGACGCGGCAATGCTGGAAAACGGGCCGTATCCGGTGAGCCTCAAGCGCCGCGTGGGCGGCCGCTTCGGCCATCTGGAAAACGGCCAGTCGGCGGCCCTGCTGGATAAGCTGAACCATGAAAAACTACAATGCGTGATGGCTGCGCATGTATCGAAAAAGAACAACACGGCGGCGCTGGCCCAGCGTGCGCTGGCCCAAGTGCTGAACTGCGCGGACGATGACGTGCGCGTGGCCTGTCAGACGACGGGATTTGACTGGATCCGAATTTAATTGGACGGACTTTGACGACTTTTTCTGAACTCGGGCTTGCCCCCGACATCCTGCGCGCCCTCGACGAGATGGGCTACGCCACGCCGACGCCGATCCAGGAACAGGTCATTCCCCTGGCGCTGCAGGGCGGCGACATCCTCGGTGCGGCGCAGACCGGCACCGGCAAGACGGCTGCGTTTGCGCTGCCGCTGATCCAGCGCCTACTGCCGTTCGCCAATAACGGCACGTCGCCAGCCAAGCATCCGATCCGCGCGCTGATTCTCACGCCCACCCGCGAACTCGCGATCCAGGTCGAGGAGGCCGTGCAGGCCTACACCAAGCACGTGCCGCTGCGCTCGCTGGTGGTGTATGGCGGGGTCAACATCAACACCCAGATTCCGATCCTGAAAACCGGCGTCGAAATCCTGGTGGCGACGCCGGGCCGCTTGCTCGACCATGTACAGAACAAGACGCTGATGCTGACCCAGGTGAATACCCTGGTACTGGACGAAGCCGACCGCATGCTCGACATGGGCTTCATGCCCGACCTCAAGCGCATCGTTGCGCTGCTGCCGACGCAGCGGGTGAACATGATGTTCTCGGCCACCTTCCCGGAAGAAATCCGCAAGCTCGCCGACAGCATCCTCAACAATCCCACCTTCATCGAAGTCGCGCGCAACGAAACCGCGGTGACGGTGACCCAGGTGGTGCATCCGGTTCATCACGAACGCAAGCGTCAGTTGCTTGCGCATCTGATCAAGAGCCGCGACCTGCGCCAGGTGCTGGTGTTTACGGGGACGAAACTGGGCTGCAACCGGCTCGCCAACGAACTCAACAAGGCCGGCATCCACGCCGACGCGATTCATGGCGACAAGACGCAGCAGGAGCGCATCAAGGCGCTCGATGCCTTCAAGGCCGGCACGATCCGCGTGCTGGTCGCCACCGACGTCGCTGCCCGCGGCATCGACATCGAGGCGCTGCCCTACGTCGTCAACTACGACCTGCCGCACAACGCCGAGGATTATGTTCACCGCATCGGCCGCACCGGCCGTGCCGGCGCCCTGGGTGAAGCGATCTCGCTGGTGAGTGAATCGGAAACGCGCTACCTCAGGGACATCGAGAAGCTCATCGGCAGCACGATCGAGCCGACGATCGTTCCCGGATTTGAACCCGGTGCGGCTGACGTGCCCGCGTTCCAGTCGCGCCCGCCGCGCGCCGATCGCCCTGAGCGTTCATCCGACCGTCCTGCCACCGAGCATCGGGCGCATCGCGCCAAGTCCGCGGCTTCGCGCGATGCGCTGTTCGATGCGCCCTATGAGCCCAGCAGTACGGTCCCGCCTGTAGAAAGTACGCCGGCACTGGTGCGTCCCGGGCCGAAACGGCAGGTTGCTGCACTGTTTCGCAGCCCTGTCAAATCCGATTCAGCCGGGCAGTGAGCTGGGAAATCCTGCTGCTGGGGGTGTTCGGCGCAGCCGGCTGGTACTGGTATGCCGGCATGCAGGTGCGTGAACAGGCCATTGCTGTCGGTCGCCGTGCCTGTACCGACGCCGGCCTGCAGTTCCTCGACGAGAGCGTGGCCTTGAGCCGGACCCGCTTTGCGCGCAACAGCAGCGGCCAGCTGCAGTTCCTGCGCGATTACCGCTTCGAGTTTTCCGACACCGGCGACAACCGCCGCCCCGGCGTCGTGCGCATGCTGGGCGACCGCGTCGAATGGATCAGCCTCGATGGCGAATGGCAGCCGGGACGTGTCGCCAGCGTCACCCGCCTGGTGGATTGAAGCGTTGACTGCGACCGCATGACGCGATCACGTCATGCGGGTTATTCCTGCTCGATTTCCAGTATCGCCAGGCTGATCTGCGGCCCCAGATTGACCTCCCACTCCGCCCAGTTCCTGTAGGCCTTGAGCTTGTCGGCGATCACCGGCTTCATTTCAAAATCGCTCTTGCCCTCGTCGTACATGCGTCGTACTTCCGACATCAGGATGTCGAACCAGACCTTGTGCTCTTCGACAAATTTGCGGTCGCCGCTTTTGCCGTGACCGGGCACATAGAGTCTTGCATTGAGGGCAAGTGCCCGATCGGTGGCTTTCATCACGCCCTTGAAGGTGCCGTCGCGCAGGTTCATCACCTGCCGGGAGAGTATGTTGTCGCCGGTGAACAGGACGCGATCCTCGACCATCTCGATCATCAGGTCGGTCTTGCTGTGCGCATCGGTCGACGAATGAATGCGGAAGGTCTTGCCGCCAATCTTGAATTCCTGGCCGTCGGCCGCTTCGACCGTGGGGATTTCCGCCCGGGTGCCGTCGGTGAAGCCGCCGGTCATGTCGGACATCAACTTGATCCAGAACGCATCGGCGCCTTCCCTGGCCCGTTTGATCATGTCGGGATGGCCAATGATCGTGGCTTTGGGCCATGCCTCCAGAATTGCCTGGTTGCCGAGCCAGTGGTCGCCGTGTACATGGGTGTTGAACACGTGGGTGACCGGTTTCTTGGTCGTCTTGCGCAACTGGGCCACGACCATGCGGCCAGCCTGCACGCTGGAGCCAGGATCGATCACCACGACACCGTCGGCGGTAATGACCCATGCCGGATTGTTCATGAAGCTTTGATTGGCGACCGATGGCACGCCCTGCGGACCGTGGATGACGTAGGTGTCGGCGTGTACTTTTTGAGCGGGGTAGGGACGGACGACATCCTTCGGGCCGGCCAGCACCGGGGTACAGAAGGCAAGGGCAGCAAGCAGGGAAACGATGCGCATGGGGATTCTCCGTTCAGGTTGAGAGGCAAACATACACGGGTCGGGGGGAGAGGCTAATGGTCGAATATGCCTACCACCACTTCTCGAAAATGATGCGGTTCATCGGCACGCCCAAGTCATGCAGCAGCGTGCTCATGTCCTCGACCATGCCCTTGGGGCCGCACAGGTAATACAGCGTGTCGTCCGGCACATCGAGCGCGTGCAGCTTGACCGGGTCGATGCGGCCGGTGAGGCCGTGCCAGTCGGGGTCGGGCTGGGTCACGGTGATGCTGACGTGCAGGTTGTCGTGGCTGCGGACGGCAGCATCGAGTTCGTCGCGGAACAGGATTTCGCGGCTGTCCGATACGCTGTAGACCAGATGAACCTGTGCCGGAAGCCCGGCATCGCGCACATGGCGGAAGATGGACAGCAGCGGGGTGATGCCGACGCCGCCGCCGATCAGCACCACGTTGTCGCTCATCTCCGGCAGGTAGACGAACGGCCCCTGTCCCTGGCTCACGCGGACGCGGTCGCCGACGGCAGCGCGCTCGTGCGCCCAGCGTGCCACCGGGTGGCGCGTGCTGGCCTTGATCGCGAGTTCGATCTCGTCATGATGGATCGGCGAGGTGGTGATGGAATAGCCGGCGGTGTGGGCGACGCCGTCCAGCTCGATACTGAGATCCACCCACTGGCCGGGCAAAAAGCGGAAAGTCGGATCGGGGATGGCGAGGCGCAGGACGTGGATGCTGGGCGTGGCGGGGATGATGGCCGCGATTTGCGCGTCGAAGGTGTGCAAGGTTCAGTCCTGCTTTTTCTGGAAAGTGAGTGAGGCCGAGTTGATACAGTAGCGCATCCCGGTGGGTGCGGGACCATCAGGGAAGACGTGACCCAGATGCGAGCCACAGCGGCGGCACAGGGCTTCGACGCGCACCATGCCGTGGCTGCTGTCGGTTTTTTCAGCCACTGCATCGGCGTTCAGCGCCTGATAAAAGCTCGGCCAGCCGGTGCCGGAATCGAACTTCGTTGCCGATGAAAACAGGGGTTCGCCGCAGGCCGCGCAGCGGTATTCGCCACGTTCGTGATGATCCCAGTATTGCCCGCTGAATGCCCGCTCGGTGCCGTGTTCGCGCAGGATGCGGTATTGCTCGGGATTCAGTTTGGTGCGCCATTCGGCGTCGGTTTTTGTCTTGTCGAAACTCATGGCAGTTCTCCGATGAACTGAGAGTGTACCCGCAGGGGGCAGGCCGTGGCTGTATGCCGCTAAAGCGGCGACACCCACGCTCTACCCGCAGGGGGCAGGCCGTGCTGTATGTGCTAAAGCGGCGACACCCACGCTCTACCCGCAGGGGGCAGGCCGTGGCTGTATGCCCCTGAAGCCCTGAAGGGCTCCGATCCGCACGGGCCAACAGGGTTGAATCGCGCGGAATCGCATGCTGCGACACCCGTGCTCGACTACGAGGTTGACAGCGTCATCGCAGCGGGTTTAATCTTCGTTCAGGTATTAGACTTAGTCTAAAAACCGGATTTCATCCACCCGCTAGCCTGCTATAAACAAGTGGCTGGGCGAGTGGGGTCGGGATGGATTGTCTGTGCTGCAAAGCATGTCTATGTAAATCAAAGGAGATCAGGTTATGCAACTCAAAGGTTCGAAAACCGAAGACCATCTGAAAGCCGCTTTCGCCGGCGAATCGCAGGCCAACCGCCGTTACCTCTACTTCGCAGCAAAAGCTGACGTGGAAGGCTACAACGACGTTGCCGCCGTGTTCCGCTCCACCGCCGAAGGCGAAACCGGCCATGCGCACGGCCACCTCGAGTATCTGGAAAAGTGCGGCGACCCCGCCACCGGCATGGCGTTCGGCCCCACCGCCGACAACCTGAAGACCGCGATCGCGGGCGAAACCCACGAGTACACCGACATGTACCCTGGCATGGCCAAGGATGCGCGTTCGGAAGGTTTCGACGAAATCGCCGACTGGTTCGAGACGCTGGCCAAGGCCGAGCGTTCGCACGCGAACAAGTTCCAGAAGACCCTGGACACCCTGGGCGCGTAATTCTGCCCGGATGAAAAGCGGGTCGGTTTCGGCCCGCTTTTTTTGGCCCTGATTTTCAAAAAAACAATGGAGTTCGCATGAGCACACGCGAAGGCAGCCTCGAAG
>JAIBFE010000329.1 GCA_019459705.1 Thiobacillus sp.
GGCGATTCCCTTGAAGTGATAAACCACCTCGCCGGTTTCGGCGTCGACGGCGATGTCGGCCAGCTGGCGGACGCCCCAGGTGCGGCCGTAGGCGCCGTTGCTGTAGAAGAATCCTACTTTCAGTTCGTCCAGGCTCATGTCGTGATGCGTCGGTAGATGTCGGTGACTTTCACCGGCAATTGTCGCACGTCATCCAGGATGATGTAACGCGCCGCGCCGTACATGTGCGGCAGGTAGTCGCGCGCGTCGCGGTCGAGGGTGACGCAGAAGGGATGGATGCCGGTGCGCGCCGCTTCCAGCAGCGCCATGCGGGTGTCCTCGACGCCGTACTGGCCGCGGTAGACGTCGAAATAATCGTCCGGGCGGCCGTCCGACAGCGTCACCAGCACGCGGGTCTTGGCCTCGACCTGGTTCAGCAGTTTGGTCATGTGGCGCAGCGCAAAGCCCATGCGGGTGTATTCCTGCGGACGGATGCCGGAGATGCGCGCCTTCACCTCGTCGCCGTAGTGTTCGTCGAAGGTCTTGATGCGGAACAGTTCGCAGCGCTTGCGCGTGGTGCCGGAAAAGCCGTAGATCGCGTAGCGGTCACCCAGCAGTTCCAGCGCCTCGCACAGCAGGATCAGCGCCTCGCGCTCGGCCTCGTTGATCCAGCCCTTGGTCGAGCCGCTCATGTCGACGAGGAAGGCCACCGCGATGTTGCGCTCTGCGCGGTGCAGGCGTACGAACAGGCGATCGCTCATTTCGCGGCCGTCCTGCGCATCGGCGAGGGCCTCGATCAGTGCGTCGAGGTCGATTTCGTCGCCCTGGGTCTGCCGCTTGTCGAGTCGATTTTCGTCACGCAGCGCCTCGAACTTGCGGCGCAGTTGCTTGACCACGCCGGCGTATTTGTCGAGCGTGTCGCGATAGAAACTGTCGTGGATCGGCGGGACGGTTTTTTCCCGCATCACGCACCAGTTCTTGCGGTAATGCTGGCGGCCGTGGTCCCACTCGGGATAAAGCTCCGCACCTTTCTCATGATAGGTGCCATGCCATACGGCATCGGGATCCTCGGGCTGGTCGAATACCCGGTTCGGGTCGTATTCGCCGTCGCCCGCTGGCGTGAGATAGTCCGGAGGAATCTCGCCGAAATCGAGATAGACCGACGTCAGCAGCTGCTTGACCCCCTCGGGTGGCGCGATCGGGGCGTCGTCGAGGGTGATGTCGAAGTCGAGCACGCCGTTTTCATCGCGCGGCGTCACGTCCACTTCGGGTGGCGTTTCAGGTGCAGCCTGCGGATTGGGCTGCGCGGCTTGATGCTCCTCCAGCAGTTCGGCCAGCTTGATGCGCAGCCGCGCCTTTTCCTTGTCCAGCCGGACAGCGCGGGCGGCGGCGATTGCATCCGGGCGCAGGCTGCCTTGGTCGCTCCACTGCGGGCAGTCGGCTTCGTCGTAGGCAGCGCCGAGCAGGGCGAGGCTGTCGTTCAGCGTGGCCTGGTCTGAAGCCAGCGCCGTCTCGAACCGCTGCCAGCCTGGCGGTAGTGGGGGATCGAGTTGGGCGCGCAGGCGCTGCATCTGGCGGTGCAGGCCGGGCAACTCGCGCGCGAGGCGTGCGGAGAGCCGCAGCGTTTCCAGTGCGTACAGGCGGGTGAGGGCGCGTTCGGGGTCGGCATATGTGGCCGCGACGCCGGCATGGTCGATGCGCAGGCTGCCGAATCGGGTCTGCGCCCACAGCAGCGCGACGGTGGCCTTGGCAAGCTGGAAGTTGTCGTCGAGATTCGGCAGCGCCGCGATCAGCGGCGGCAGCACGATGCGCTCGCCGTCGGTCCAGGCGGCGTCCCCTTCCTCGATGCGCAGCCGCCGGCCGGAGAGACCGCAGACGAAATTGCCCAGCACCGGCGCGATGTCATCGAACAACGCGCCGGCCGCATCGTTCGCGTGCTGCGCTTCGTCGAAGCTGTCGACCTCTTCCATCACCCTGAGCGCGGTCTGCAGTCCGGTGCGGTCGAACACGTCGCAGGTGTGCACCGCCCACGCTTCCAGCAGGCGACGCTCCATGCGCGGCAGCTGCGCTGGCGCGCGGCGGCCGAACTGCCACGCGAGCGTGATGTGGGTGGAGGCGATGCGGCGGATCCAGCCGAGGATGAAATCCTGCTCGTCGCGCGCCAGCTGCGCGAGTTCGGCGGCGAGCTGCTCGACCTTGAAATAGGTGAATTCGGTTTCCAGCCAGACGTGGAGGCTGGCCTCCATCTCGGCTGCTGTTAACTGCCGTTGTGCCATCAGAAGATGGACGAGGAAAGTTCCTGGATTGCTTTGAGCATGTCGGCATCGTCGGTGACCGCCTGCGCGACCGCGGATTTGCACGCCGTGACCGGGCTGATGCCGTCGGCGATCAGCTTGCCCGCATGCACCAGCAACCGCGTGGAGGCGCCTTCCTCCAGCCCGCTGCCCTTTAGTTTGCGCGTCATCTGGGAAAAACGCACCAGATAGTCGGCGACGGCGTCGGACACGCCCGACTCGGTGGCGACGATGCGGCGTTCAAGCGCAGCGGACGGGTA
>JAIBFE010000256.1 GCA_019459705.1 Thiobacillus sp.
CGCGCGCGCGGCGAGTTGTAGTGGATGGCGTTGGCGATCAGCTCCTTGCCGGTGCCGGTCTCGCCGCGGATCAGCACGGTGGTGTTCCACTTCGCCACCAGCCGCGCCTGCTCGAACACGCGGCGCATCACCTGGGTGTGGCCGATGATGTTGTCGAAGCCATATTGCCCGCGCACGGTGCGGCGCAGGCTGTCGCGCTCCTCGGTCAGCGAGCGGCGCTCGGAT
Organism: Thiobacillus sp.; assembly: GCA_019459705.1. Lineage (GTDB taxonomy): Bacteria > Pseudomonadota > Gammaproteobacteria > Burkholderiales > Thiobacillaceae > Thiobacillus. Next base: position 226 of record JAIBFE010000256.1, read on the forward strand.
TCGATGTCGCGGTTGAGCCGCACGCTCTGGCCGATCAGGTTGGCGACCATTTCCAGGAAGTGGGTGTATTCCTCCAGCAGGATTTCCGCACCGGGCGCCGGCTGCGCCGCCAGCACGCCGGTCACCTTGCGGCCGATGCGGATCGGCACGCCGACGAACGCACCCTTGGGATCGTAGATGCCAAGGCGGCCGAGAAAGCGGGGCTCGTCGGCGATGCGCTCGACCACGATTGGCTCGCCCTCCTCCAGGATCATGCCCACCACGCCCTCGCCGGGACGGTAGCGGATCTCGCCGATGTAGGTTTCGTCGAGGCCATGCGCCACCGTCACCAGCAGGGCGCCGGTCTCCGGTTCGATCAGGCTGACCATGCCGCGCTCCAGGCCGACGCCTTCGTGCAGCGCGCGCAGCACGGCGCTCAGGGTTTCCTTCAGATCGAGCGAGCGCGACAGCACCTGGCTGACGTGGTACAGCGTCTCGAGTTCGGTCTTCAGCAATTCGTGCTGGAGCTCGTCCCAGTCATCGCGTTGCGGAGTCATCATGACGATTCCCCCTGCAGGCAAGGCAGTTGCACGCGCATACGGCAACCCGCCTGATAGGATGCATCGATGTCGAGCGTGCCGCCATGCCGCGCCACGATTTCCTGCGCGATCGCCAGGCCCATGCCCAGGTGATGCTGGTCGGCGCCCTTGGTGGTGAAGAAGGGCTCGAACACCTTGAAGCGCCACTCCTCGGGCACGCCGGGGCCGCTGTCCTCGACGACGACCTCGATGTGATCTGCGTTGCCCAATGTGGTCACGCGCAACTCGCGCTGTCCGCTGCGCGATTCGTAGAGCGATTCGATGGCGTTGTCGATGAGCTGCTTGAACAGCGAGCTCAACTGCGTGGCGCGCCCCGCAATCACCGGCAGCTGCATGGCGGGCTGCCAGTCCACCACGATGCCGGCCGCCAGCAGCTGCGGTGTGGACAGTTTGAGGATGTCGCGCACCACGGTGTTGAGATCGACCGGCAGCAGCTGCTCCTCAGCGCCATATGGAATGCTGGCGCGCAGGGTGTCCAGGGTTTCGCGGCCATTGCGCACGGCATCGTCCAGCGCCGTGGCGAGCGCCTCGTCGCCGTCGGCTTCCTTGCGCCGATCCAGCATTTTGACCGCCGCTGCCAGCATGTTGAGCGGGCCTTCCAGCTGGTATACCGCGCCGGCCAGCGTTTCGCGCAGGCTCTGGATGCGTTCCTGCTCCGCCAGTAACGCGCGCAGGCCGTTGATGCGGATGGCTTCCTGCTGCTGCTTGAGTTCGCTGATGTCCTGGATGGTCAGCAGCAGGTAATTCCGCTTGGCCGGTTCGTAAAAGGCGTCGGCGCTGACGTCCTGTTCCTCGAACCAGGAGATCGAGCAGGAGAACCAACGCGGCGGCCGGTTGGGCTGTTCGATCAGCACTTCGCGGTTCGACAGGCTGTGGCGGCTGGTGCGGGCGCGGTCGAGTTCAGGCCCGAAATGGGCGCGCAACGTAGTCATCAGGATGGCGGCCGGCTCCTTCCCCAGATCGCCGATCAGCTTCTTGTATTCCTGGTTGTCCAGCAGCACGCGTTCGTTTTCGTCGAGCAGGACGATGGCGACCTGGGCCGCGTCCACCACCGATTCGATCAGCGCCTTGTGGTTCTGCACCTGGCGTTCGAGGCGATGCATCTCGGTGACGTCGCGGTGCATGCCGAGGTAGTGCGTGGTCTGCCCTGCCTCATCGACCACCGGGGTGATGGTCAGCTCGGCCAGGTAGCGGCTGCCGTCCTTGCGCCGGTTGACCAGCAGGCCGTTCCACGGACGCTGGCGCTTGAGTTGCGCCCACAGGGTTTCGTACACGATCTTGGGGGTGACGCGGTACGACAGGATGGACTCGTTGTTCCCGATCACCTCCGCCTGCGAGTAGCCGGTTACCCGCTCGAAGGTCGGGTTGGCATAGAGGATGTGGGCGTGCGCGTCGGTAATGGAAATGGCCAGGGCCGCCTGCTCCACCACCTGGCGAAACACCTGGGGCGGCACGGCAGCGGCCGGATCGACAGGGCCGTCCTGGGGCAGGCCCGGGTCGTCGGGGACAGCAGGTTTTTTCATCGACTTGAATATCCTTTTGTGACAATTAGCCCCACGCAATTTGCATGCCTGCTCTGCGTTTCGCAGGCTGTCGCCGTCGCAGGCGGCGTGCTTTGTCGGTTTTGCTACACAGGGGCGGGGTCAGGGTCTGTCCGCGACAAATTTTTTGCGCACCCAATTGGTGCGGAGTGCGCCAATACCTTGATTTTCCGTGCACCGGCGCTGTCTGCCGATTTGGCACGCCGCTTGCGAAGTTCAACGCAGGAGAGCGAGTCAATGAGCGAATACCTGCTGATGCTGCTGGGCACGGCGCTGGTCAACAACGTGGTGCTGGTGAAATTCCTGGGCCTGTGCCCGTTCATGGGCGTGTCGAAGAAGATGGACGGCGCGCTGGGGATGGGCATGGCCACCACCTTCGTGCTGACCCTGGCGACCGCCGCCACCTGGCTGCTGGAACACTGGCTGCTGGCCCCGCTGGGCATTCCGTACCTGCGCATCCTCGCCTTCATCCTGGTGATCGCGGCGGTGGTGCAGTTCACCGAAATGGCGATCCGCAAGACCAGTCCTGCCCTGTATCAGGTGCTGGGCATCTACCTGCCGTTGATCACCACCAACTGCGCCGTGCTCGGTCTGGCGATCCTCAATGTGCAGGAGAAGCACGCCTTCGTCGAAAGCCTGCTGTACGGCTTCGGCTCCGCGCTCGGCTTCACCCTGGTGCTGTTGCTGTTCACCGGTCTGCGCGAGCGCCTGGCGCTGGCCCAGATGCCGGAAACCCTGGCCGGTGCGCCGATCGGCTTCATCACCGCGGGCCTGCTGTCGCTGGCCTTCATGGGCTTTGCCGGACTGGCCTGAGGGCGGCGTCATGATCATTCCCATCCTCAGCCTCGCCGCACTGGGTATCTCGCTCGGCCTGCTCCTCGGCCTGGCGGCGCGCTTTTTCAAGGTGGAAGGCAATCCGCTGGTGGAAGAGCTGGAGGCGCTCCTGCCCGGTTCGCAATGCGGTCAGTGCGGCTACCCCGGCTGCACCGGCGCGGCGCAGGCGCTGGCCGACGGCAGTGCGCCGGTGACGCTGTGTCCGCCGGGCGGACGTGCCGTGGTGGTGGCGCTGGCAGCCAAACTCGGTGTCGATGCCGACCTGTCCGGGGTGAAGGATGCCGTGCCCAGCATCGCCGATGTACGCGAGGAACTGTGCATCGGCTGCACCCGCTGCTACAAGGTCTGTCCCACCGACGCCATCCTCGGCGCGGCCAAACATATCCACGCCGTATTCAAGGAAGCCTGCACCGCCTGCGGCAGCTGCGTCGAGGTGTGCCCGACCGAAGCCATCCTGCTGCGCCCGGTCCCGCCCCCCCTGCAGTCGTGGGGCTGGGTCAAACCCGGTGCGGTGGCGGCGGCGAACGAGGGAGTGCTGGCGGCATGAAGCTATTCAAATTGCGCGGCGGCGTGCATCCCGAAGGCCGCAAGGCATCGTCGGCCGACGTGACCATCCGTTCCCTGCCGCTGCCGCCGCAGCTATATGTGCCGCTGCAGCAGCATGTGGGCGCGCCTGCCAAGCCGGTGGTCCGGGTGGGCGAACAGGTGCTCGCAGGCCAGCTCATCGGTGCCGGCCAGGGCAACATCTCCGCGCCGGTGCATGCGCCCACGTCAGGAAGAGTGGTGGCCATTGGCGACCATCCGTCGCCGCACCCCTCAGGCCTGTCCGCTGCCACGGTGACGATCGCGCCGGATGGCGAGGCGCGCTGGTTCGAGTCCGACGTGCCCGCCGATCCGTTCGCGCTGGCGCCGGACGACATCGCCGCGCGTGTCGGCGCCGCCGGTATCGTGGGTCTGGGCGGCGCCACCTTTCCGTCGGCGGTGAAACTCAAGCTCTCGCGCAAGAGCGGCGTCGACACCCTGATCATCAACGGCGGCGAGTGCGAACCCTATCTCACCTGCGACGACCGCATCATGCGCGAGCGCGCGGTGGAGATCGTCACCGGCATCCGCCTGATTCAGCTCGCCGTCGGCGCGCAGCGCGCCCTGGTCGGCATCGAGGACAACAAGCCCGAGGCACTGGCCGCCATGCGCGCGGCCGCTGCCGGCACGGACGTGCAAATCCGGGCGGTGCCCGCGATGTACCCGATGGGCTGGGACAAGCAGATGATCCAGGTGCTGCTCGGCCGCGAGGTGCCGGCGGAAGGCCGCAGCGCCGACATCGGCGTGCTGGTGCACAACGTCGCCACGGCCTGGGCGGTGCAGCAGACCCTCTGCCTCGGCCGTCCGCTGGTGTCGCGCATCGTCACGGTCAGCGGCGGCGCGGTCGCGGCGCCCTGCAACCTCGAGGTGCCCATCGGTACCCCGGTGCAGGCGCTGTTCGATGCCTGCGGCGGTTTCAACACCACCCCTGCGCGCCTGGTGCTGGGCGGCCCGATGATGGGCCACCAGCTGACCCACACCAGCGTGCCGGTGGTGAAAGGCAGCAGCGGCGTGCTGGCGCTGACGCAGGCCGAGATCGGGCTTACCCGGCCCGCGCCCTGCATCCGCTGCGCCACCTGCGTGCGCGCCTGTCCGGTGGGGCTGTTGCCGCTGGAAATGGCCGCCCGCATCCGCAGCGACGATCTCGACGCAGCCGTGACGCTGGGGCTCAAGGACTGCATCGGCTGCGGTTCCTGCTCCTATGTCTGCCCCTCCAGCATTCCGCTGGTGCATTACTTCAACTACGCTAAGAGCGAACTGATGGCGCAGGCGCGCAGCAAGCTGAAGCAGGAAGCCACCAAGAAGCTGGCCGATGAACGCGGCGCCCGCATGGAACGCATCGCGCGCGAACGCGAGGAAGCCGCCGCCGCGCGCAAGGCGGCGAAGGCCGCCAAGGACGCCGCGGCCAAGGCAGCCTCAACGACGGAGGTCGCCGCATGACGCCGATCGCCCACTCGCCGCACGCCCACGCCGCCAACAGCGTGTCGCGCATCATGGCGACGGTGATGCTGGCGCTGGTTCCCGCCACCTTGTTCGGGTTCTGGCTGTACGGCTGGCCGGCGGTGTACCTGTGGGCGGTCTCCCTGCTCGCCGCCATCGTGGGCGAAGCGGCCATGCTCAAATTCCAGCAGCGCGCGGTGAAGCCCGCGCTCCTCGACGGCTCCGGCGTGTTGACTGCCTGGCTGCTGGCCCTGTCGCTGCCGCCGTGGGCGCCGTGGTGGATCGCCGTGGTGGGGTCGCTGTTCGCGGTGATCGTCGGCAAGCAGGTGTTCGGCGGACTCGGGCAGAACGTGTTCAATCCGGCGATGGCGGCGCGCGTGATGCTGCTGATTTCCTTCCCGCTCGAAATGACCACCTGGATCCCGCCGATGGCCCAGCTGCCGGGCATGCTCGACAGCCTCGCGGTGACCTTCGGTGGCCAGCAACTCGATGCCATCAGCAGCGCCTCGCTGCTGGGCCATGTCAAGACCGAATTCAGCCGTGGCCTCGACCTGCAGCAGGCGCTGTCCGGGCACTACGCACCGCTGCAGGCGCTGTGGGGCCAGCGCAGCGGCAGTCTGGGCGAAACATCCGCCTTGCTGATCCTGCTCGGTGGCGTGTTCCTGATCGCGCGCAGCATCATCAGCTGGCACGCGCCGGTCGCCATGCTCGCCGGGGTGGCGTTGCCGGCACTGCTGATGAGCCTCATCGCACCGGATCATTACGCCGGGCCGCTGGTTCACCTGCTGTCCGGCGGGGTGATGCTGGGCGCCTTCTTCATTGCCACCGACCCCGTCACCTCGCCCAACACCGCCGCCGGGCAGCTGGTGTTCGGGCTGGGCTGCGGCCTGCTCACCTATGTCATCCGCACCTGGGGCGCGTACCCCGAGGGCGTGGCCTTCGCTGTGATGTTGATGAACGCCGCCACCCCCATCATCGACCGCTATGTGAAGCCGCGCATCTACGGCCGCACGCGCAAGGGCGAGACCCTGGTGGTCGAACCCGCGAAGAAGGACGTTGCATGAATCTGCAAGCGCTGCGCGCCCGGCTCTCCTACCAGACCCTGCTGCTCGGCAGCGTGGTGCTGCTGACCAGCGGCGCGCTGGCGCTGGCTTCGCGCACCACCGAGGCCGACATCCAGGCGGCGGCAGCGCGCGATCTCAAGCAGTCGCTGGCCCAGGTGCTGCCGGGGCAATACGACAACGATCTGCTCAAGGATACCGTCATGATTGCCGCGCCCGACGGCGAGGTGACCGTCTACCGCGCCCGTCGCGCCGGGAAGGTGGAGGCGGTCGTGTTCCAGACCGTGGGGCGCGGCTATGCCGGCCCCATCGTCTGCATCATGGGCGTGGCGCGCGACGGTCAACTGCTCGGCGTGCGCGTGCTCAAGCACACCGAAACGCCCGGCCTCGGTGACAAGATCGAGCCGGCCAAGGATCCCTGGATATATGAATTCAAGGGCAAGTCGCTGGGAGACCCATCGGCGGACAAATGGGCGGTGAAAAAGGACGGCGGCGTGTTCGACCAGTTTGCCGGCGCCACCATCACCCCGCGCGCCGTGGTGCGCGCGGTCAAGAGCGGGCTGGAACTGTTCGCCCGGGAAAAGCCGCGCATGTTGGGTGAAGCGAAGGGGGATCAATCGTGAGTTACGCACGCATCGCCAAAGACGGCCTCTGGGACAACAACGTGGTGTTCGCGCAGATGCTGGCGCTGTGCCCCACGCTGGCGGTGACCGGCAGCGCCACCAACGGACTGGGCATGGGGCTCGCCACCACGGCGGTGTTATTGGCGTCCAACATGCTGATCTCCGCGGTGCGGCATCTGGTGAGCGACGAAGTGCGCATCCCGGTCTACATCGTGCTCATCGCCACCCTGGTCACCCTGGTCGACATGGGGCTGAACGCCTGGGCGCATGAACTGTACAAGGTGCTGGGTCTGTTCATCGCGCTGATCGTGGTGAACTGCGCCATTCTTGGACGTGCCGAATCGTTCGCGTCCAAGTCGCCGGTGCTCGAGTCGGCGGCGGACGGCCTGATGATGGGGCTGGGTTTCACCGCCGCGCTGGTGGCCATCGGCGGGGTGCGCGAAATCCTTGGTTCCGGCACCCTGTTCGCCAACGCGCATTTGCTGCTGGGCGAGGGCTTCGCCTTTCTGGAACTGACCCTGATCCCGGAATATCGCGGCTACCTCTTGATGATCCTGCCGCCGGGCGGCTTCCTGGTGGTGGGCTTCCTGCTCGCCGGCAAGCGCCTGCTCGACCGGCGCCGTGCGGCACGTGCCGAGATCGAGGCCGTGCCTCAAGCGGCGGTAAGCTAAGGAACCCGTCATGCAAATCGCCGTCGCCTATTCCGAACCCGCCCAGCAAGTCTGGCTGCGCATCGAAGTGCCTGAAGACTGCACGGTGCAGGACGCCATCGAATGTTCCGGCATCCTGCGCCAGTTTCCCGAGATCGACCTGGCGACCAACAAGGTGGGGGTGTTCGGCAAACTCGCCAAACTCGACGCCGGACTCAAGCCGGGCGACCGCGTGGAAATCTACCGCGCCATCATCGCCGACCCGGCCACCGTACCGCGCCGCCGGGTGGGCGATGACGACGATGACGATTAGCGGGAGGAACCCGGCTACTTACTGCGTCGCCTTCCCGCCGCGCGCCGGCGGCTTCTCCACCAGCCAGCCGGGCAGGCGTTTGCGCGACGAGGCCAGTTGCTCCAGCGTGTAGCCGCCGAACTGCCCGAGCAACGCCTGCTTGATCGGCTTCCAGTGACGATGCATCACGCAGGCGGTCTTGTCGTCACACTCCTTGAATCCCAGCAGGCATTCGCGGCTGATGCGCTCGCCCTTGGTGAGCATGAGGATTTCCAGCAGGGTGACCTTCTCGGCGCCGGGAGCGAGTGAAAAGCCGCCGCCGCGCCCGCGCGTCGATGTCAGCCAGCCGGCGCGGCAGGGGTGCTGCAGCAGCTTGGCCAGGTAGGGCGGGGGCAGATGCAGCTGCTCTGCCAGTTCGCGCGCCAGTACCGGTTTTCCGGTCGGGTGGGCGACCAGATGCATCAGGGCTTGCAGGGTGTACTGGGTGCTTCGGTTGATGATCATGGTGAATCCTGACGGGGGGGTTGAGCGGCACGGAACGTGCCGTCATTCAGGCGCCGTTCAGCAACTGTTTCACCCAGGCCCCCTGGCACACCCGCTTGCGCCGCTGTTCCAGCAGGGTGCGGATGGGGCCGCGCGCCTCCTTCAGTGTCAGCACGGCGGCCGGGGTGATGGCGTCGCAGCGCAGCAGGTGCAGGCCCATGGGCGATTCGAGGATGGCGCTGATCTCGCCCTCGCGCATTTCAAACAGCGCGGCATCCAGTTCGGGATAGAGCTGTCCGCGCGGCATGTCGCCGAGGAGCCCGCCCTGCAGCGCGGTGGGGCACTCCGAGTGCTTCATCGCCTGCTCTTCAAAACGTTTGGGATCCCGCGCCAGCCGTGCGGAAACGGCCTCGATGCGGCTTTGTGCTGTCGCACGGGTGTTGTCCGGCAGGTCGTCGTTGATCGTGACCAGGATGTGGCGAACGCGTCGGGTTTCCTGGCGGCGGAACTGGTCGGGGTGGTACTGGTAGTACAGCTCCACATCGATGTCGGACACCTGCGCCGCGCGCGTGCCGACTTTCTCCAGGATGGCCTCGACCCGCAGCTCGCGTTCCAGCGCATCCATGAAGCCGGCCTCGTCCAGCCCGTTGTGCTGCAGGTCGGCATGGAAGTCGGATTCGTCGGCGTAGCGCTTGCGGATTTCCTCCATCGCCGCAGCCAGGCTGGCCGGCGGCACCATGGCGTCGCGTGCCTCCGGCGCCGCCAGCACTCGCGCTTCCAGGCTGAACTGCCTGGCGGCCATCTTGCGCACGTGCTCGCGCTCGTTGGCTTCCAGCGCGGTCGGCGGCTTGCCGAACAGATTCTGCGCGGCCTTCAGCTCGAGATAGGCGACGGCCTGCTCAGACATCGGCTTCGCTCCGGGCGGGCTCTGCGACTTCTCTCAGGACGGGTGCATCCAGGCAGGACTCCGGAACCTGCAGCGTGTGACCCGGAAACCGCACGTGGTACTGCACGCCATCGGCCAGGTCGCGCAGCACCTTGAACACTTCGCCCTCAGTACCGGCAGCGGCGAGCACTTCGCCGTTGACCGCCAGGGTGTAGCGGGTCACCACTTTTTCACGCGTCTCGAACAGGCTTTCCACCCAGGTCTCGTCGGCCGGCTGCAGCTCTTCTTCGCGACAGCCGACCACGCGGCCGTGGTCGAGGAAGTTCACGGTGTAGATGACCTGGTCCTGCAAAAAGGTGCCGACGTTCATCACGTAGCCCACGCTGCCGCGCTTGATCAGCAGGTTGCCGACCTCAAGGCCGGGAAAGGTGCCGTCGTTGCGCACATTGCGCGTCAGCCGCACGGCTTCGCCGAAGTCGAAACGCTGTTCCATGGCCGTGTTATCCCATCAAGCTGCCACACGAGCCGCCACTGCTGCTGCCACAACCGCAGCCGCCCGCTGCCGGCGCAGGGATTGCCGCCGCGCCTGCCTTGTTCAGCGTGATCTCGGTCAGCGGCACGAAGGTGGTTTGCGGTTCGTGCATGTGGAACACCTTGAACACTTTTTCGGTGAGCGCGTCGGAGCTCACGAAATCGTCGTAGGCCTGCTGCAGCAGGCGCGCATACACCGCACGCCGTGGCACTTCGTCTGCAGGCAGCTCCCCCGCCTGCCCGATGTAATTGTGGAAGCGCTGCAGGATGTGCAGGCGGTTCACCTGCACCGTGCGCGCATCGTAGGCAATGCCGAAATACTCGAGAAACTCCTCGGCGGCCGAGAGGTCTTCCAGCGCGTCGTCCAGGGTCAGGTCGTCCATGATTCAGCCTTTCGTTGGGGTGTAGGGGAATTCGGGATTCATGCCGCCGCCTCTTCAAGCAGGGCGTTCTGATAGACGTCCAGCAGGCGCTTGCCGCCCAGGCGGTCGTGGCTGTCCATCTCGATCAGTTTCTTCAGCATGGCTTCGCCCTGCGCTTCGCGGCCGAGACGCAGGTTGATGTAGCCCGCGGCTTTCAGCACCATCAGGTAGAAGCGCAGCAGACCGATGGAGCGCATCGCGGCATAGCCCAGATGCTGCGGGTGCAGCTGCTGCCAGGTATCCGGGAAATTCAGGCGCGCGCCGGCCACCGCCAGCGTGCGGTCGGCCACGAGCAGCGCGTCGTCGAGGCGATGCTGGTAGAAGTAGGTGCGATACAGCGCCACCAGCACCACGAGTTGCCCGGGCGCCAGGAAGTAGGCGCGCAGCAGCAGGCTTTCGCTCTCGTCCGAGCCGTAGCCCGCGCCCGCTTCGGCGATCAGCCGCTCCACCTCGGGCGCGACCGGATCGTCGAAGTACAGCGCTGCCTGGTCGAAATCCATCAGGTCCATGTTCATGCCTTCCGTATCGTGCGTGCCACTTCGGTGCCGCACAGGTCGTCTGCTTCACACACGCTGCACTGGCCGTCGACCGGCTCGCCGTGCTGGCGCAGGGTTGCTTCCAGCACCTCGATGCGTTCCATCAGGCAGGCAATCGCCTTGCCCACCGGGTCGGGGATCAGGTGATGATCGAGGTTGATGCCGAGCGCGTTGGCGCCGCCCTCGTCCTGGCGCAGCACCACGCGGCCGGGGATGCCCACCACCGTGCGCTGCGCAGGCACATCCTTCACCACCACGGAGTTGGCGCCGACGCGCACGTGATCGCCGAGCGCGATCGGCCCCAGTACCTTGGCGCCGGCGCCGATCACCACGTTGTTGCCCAAAGTCGGATGGCGCTTGCCCTTGTTCCAGCTGGTGCCGCCCAGTGTGACGCCGTGATACAGGGTGACGTCGTCGCCGATCTCGGCGGTCTCGCCGATCACCACGCCGGCGCCGTGATCGATGAAGAAGCGGCGGCCGATGGTCGCGCCGGGATGGATGTCGATATTGGTCACCAGCCGCGCAAACCATGAGAGGAGGCGCGCCGGATAGCGCAGCCCCGCACGCCACAGGCGATGCGCGATGCGCTGCATCAGGATGGCGTGCACGCCGGGATAGGTGGTGATGACCTCGAAGCGCGAGCGCGCCGCCGGATCACGCTGGAACACGCAGGCGACGTCTTCGCCCAGCAGCGCGAACAGGCCCGGCGTCACTGGCGCGGCAACTGCGATGTCCTCGTGATGCATGGCCTCGTCCATTTCGCCTCTCCTCAATGCAGCGCGCCCGGCACGTGGCGGCCGATCATGCGCTGGTACAGGAACAGCAGTTCGTGGTCGGCCGGCGAGCGCTTGGCACGCTCGGCGAACACGCGGATGTCGGGCAGCAGTTCGCGCGCTTCGGCCGGGCTCAGCGTCAGGCCCATGCGGGCATAGGCGGCGATGATGCCGTGCGAGCCGGAATGCTTGCCGACCACCAGTTGATGCGCCCGCCCCACTTCGCCGGGGTCGAAGCCCTGGTAGGTGGCCGGGTCCTTCAGCAGGCCGTCGACGTGGATGCCGGATTCGTGGGTCAACACGCCGCCGCCGACCACGCTCTTCTGCCATGCCACCGGCCGCCCCGAGGCTGACGCCACCGTATCCGACAGCACCGGGAACAGGCTGAGATCGACGCCGGTGGCGAAGCCGTACAACTTCGACAGACCCAGCGCGACCTCTTCCAGCGGCGCATTGCCGGCGCGTTCGCCCAGT
>JAIBFE010000261.1 GCA_019459705.1 Thiobacillus sp.
CGTTGATGTCGAGGGGCTGGGGCTGATGAGCTTCGTGCGGATGTTCAGCGCCCGCGTAGATTTTCATTTTCTTGATCATGGCATAGCCAAGCGGACCTTTGGGCAGCATGCCCTTGACCGCCTTTTCCAGCGCACGACCGGGGAAACGCTCCTGCATCTTGTCGAAATTGGTTTCGTAGATGCCGCCGGGGTAACCGGAGTGGCGATAGTATTTCTTGTCGAGGCCCTTGTTGCCGGTCACGACCATCTTGCTGGCGTTGACCACGACGATGTAATCGCCCGTGTCGACGTGCGGCGTGAACTCCGGCTTATGCTTGCCGCGCAGACGGCGGGCAATCTCGGAAGCCAGGCGACCCAGCACTTTGTTATCAGCATCAACCACGAACCAGTCGCGTTTGGCTTCATGCGTTTTTGCGGAAAAGGTTTTGATGACCCACCTCTGCACAGAGGACAATCTCGGAAAGCCGTGCATTTTAACTGCGCACCCGCAACAAAGTCAAACACTGTCTGCGAAGAGATTGCCGGGCTGGCTTACAATCCCCGCCATGACCGCCTGGCTTGCCACCAACCTTGTCGCCGCCGCCCTGTTACCGCCGTTATCCCTGCTGATTCTGCTGGCGGCCGGGCTCATCCTTCACCGTCGCCGTCCACGCCTGTCCATGTCGTTGATTCTGCTTTCCACCACCGCGCTGTATGCCCTCTCCACCCCCTGGGTCGGCGGCCTGCTGCTGAAAACCCTGGAAATCAGCACACCGGTCAACCCTGATTCACTGCAGAACGCCCACGCCATCGTCGTCCTCGGTGGCGGCCGGCGCGTGGATTCGGCCGAATACGGCAGCGACACCCTCAACGGCATCAGTCTGGAACGCCTGCGCTACGCCGCCTTTCTGCACCGCGCCAGCGGACTGCCGATCCTGGCCACCGGCGGCAAACCGGGCGGCGGCCAGCTTGCCGAAGGCCGCATCATGCAGCACGTTCTGCACGACGAATACGGCCTTCCCACCCGCTGGATCGAAGATGCCGCGCTCACCACCTGGGACAACGCACGGCTGTCTGCAGCGCCGCTCAAACAGGCTGGCGTTCAGCGCATCGTGCTGGTCACCCACGCCTGGCACCTGCGCCGCGCCGTCCCCCTGTTCGAAGCGCAGGGGCTCAGCGTCATCCCCGCCGGAATCCAATTTGCCAGCATCCACGTCGACGACATCTTCGACCTCCTGCCCACCCCCGGCGGACTGCGCGACAGCAGCTTTGCCCTGCACGAATGGCTGGGCATTTTGTGGTACAAACTCCGCACAATTTTTGCCTGAAGGAACCCCATGAAAGCCCGCGTCAAACTCATCGAAGGCGTCAGCTTCGTCGGCCAGAGCGAATCCGGCCACAGCGTCGTCATGGACGGCGCCCCTGAGTCCGGCGGCAAGAACCTCGGCGTGCGCCCGATGGAAATGCTGCTGCTAGGCCTGGGCGGCTGTTCTGCTTTCGACGTCGTCATGATCCTGAGGAAGGGCCGCCAGCAGGTCACCGACTGCGTCGCCGACCTCACAGCCGAGCGCGCTGAAACCGACCCCAAGGTCTTTACCCGCATCCACGTCCACTTCACCGTTACCGGCAAGGGTCTCGACCCCAAGCGCGTCGAACAGGCGGTGCATCTGTCGGCCGAGAAATACTGCTCGGCCAGCATCATGCTCGGCAAGACGGCTGAAATCACGCACGACTTCGAAATCGTCGAAGCCTGAGCAACACCTGCTCGTCTCCACTGAGAAACAGACATAAAAAAACGGGCTCCCGAAGGAGCCCGTTTCAACTTCGTCGTTCAAACCGGGTTGCCCCGGCGTTGAATTAGAAGGTGTGCTTCACGCCCACGCCAAAGACGCTGGGATCTTCACCGCCAGCGGCAGTGGTGGTGGTGTCACCCAGACCCTGAGCACGGCCAAGGTCAAAGAAGGCATTGTTGTCGTTCTTGACCTGAGCGTACAGAGCGTACACGGTGGTGCGCTTGGACATGTTGTAGTCCACGCCCAGGGTGTACTGGTTGGCGCCGCTGTCGTCCACGCCTTTGTACTCGCCCACGGACAGGTAGTTGGCCTTCAGGACGATGTTGCCCATGGCGTAGTTGCCGAACAGGCCCCAGGCGTTGCGATCCGCTTCATCCAGACCGGTATCGCCCGAACCGCGCTCGTACTGGCCACCCAGCTTGAAGTTGCCGAAGCTGTAGCCGGCAACCAGGCGCCACATGCTGCGGCTGAGGTCATTCTCGGGCACTGCAAGGACGTCGACGACATTGTGGCGCTCGTAACCCAGACCCACCATCAGCGGGCCGTTGGTGTAGTCGGCGCTCACGCTGTAGGCGTCGGTGTCGTTACAGTCCAGGCCAACCGCGCAGTTGGCGCCGTCGGGGGTCTGGTTGTGGTCGGTAACATAAGCACCGATAAAGGTCAGGCCGCTGAAGTTCGGCGAGATGTAGGCGATGGTGTTGTCGGTGCGCAGGTCGAACATCGAGGTGCCAGTGTCAGCGTTGGTGCCCAGCAGGTTGCGCGAATCAGCAAAGGTGTCGCCGAAGTTGTCGACCTTGCGGCCCAGCATCTTCATCGGGGTGTCGTGCTTGCCCATCAGAACGGTACCGAAGCCGCCCTTCAGGCCGACGAAGGTGTTGCGGCGGCCGCCGAAACCACCGCCTTCATCAACGTTCACGCCGGTCTCGATCTGCCAAATGGCGGACAGGCCGCCACCCAGGTCTTCCGCGCCCTTGAAGCCGATGCGGCTGGACTGGGAGGTCACGCTGGTGCTACGGTCTTCACCGGTCACATCAGAATCAACGCTGAACACGCCAATGTTCATCACGCCGTACACGTCGACGTTGCTGGTGGCCGCGAAAGCGGGAGCGGAGACGGCACCGGCGATAGCCAGAGCGATCAGGGATTTTTTCATTGCTTTCTCCTAAGAAAGTAAAAATAAAACCAGTTATGGATAAAAGCTCTGCAGAGCTGTCCCACACGGATATGTGCTTGTTGGACGCTGTCGATTATCCAGACTCGGGGCAGGCGGGCAAGAAAAGCTGTTGTTTTTTCTGTCACTCGCTGAAGAAAGTGTTGTTTTGTTGCACCCAAGCAACGGATGGGCCTGTGCATGGCGTGCGGCATGCACCCTGTCAAGCTGGCATGCGCCCGTATGCTGTCTCGACGGGACCACGGCTACAATCAATCCACACTCATTTCATTTTCCAGGAGACGCCCATGCGCTGGGAACGCGGACGACGCAGCGACAATATCGAAGACCGGCGCGGCATGCGCGTGAGCGGAAAAGGCCTGGCGGGCGGCGGTATCGGGGCGATCGTGCTGGCGCTGGTGGCGATGTATTTCGGGGTGGATCCTGCGGTGGTGCTGAACCAGGCGGGCAATGTGGCGCCGACACAGCAGGAACAGCCCACCACGTTCAGCCCGGAGGAGGAACGGCTGAAGGAATTCATGTCGGTGGTGCTGGCGGATACGGAAGACGTGTGGGGCACGCTGTTCCAGGGATCGGGCCAGACGTATCAGCCGCCCAAGCTGGTGCTGTTTTCCGGCGCGGTGCAATCGGCGTGCGGCTTCGCCGAGGCGGCGATGGGGCCGTTTTACTGCCCGGCGGACCAGAAATTGTATCTGGACATGAGTTTCTTCAACGATCTGGCGCAACGCCACGACGCCCCGGGCGACTTTGCGCAGGCCTACGTGGTAGCGCATGAGGTCGGCCATCATGTGCAGACGCTGCTGGGCATTTCGGAAAAGGTTCACGCGGCGCGCCAGCACGCAGGCGAAGCCGAGGGCAATGCCATGCAGGTGAAGATGGAACTGCAGGCCGACTGCTTTTCCGGGGTATGGGCGCACCACGCCAACAAGCAGCGACAGGTTCTGGAACCTGGCGACACCGAGGAAGCGCTGGCGGCAGCGGCCGGGGTGGGTGACGACCGCCTGCAGAAACAGGCGCGCGGCTACGTGGTGCCGGAATCCTTCACCCACGGCTCGTCGGAACAGCGGATGCGCTGGTTCAACCGCGGCATGCAAAGCGGCGATCCGGGACAGTGCGATACGTTCAAGGCAGCGCGACTCTGACGCCCATCCCTGGCAATGCACATCTGGGTTGACGCCGATGCCTGCCCGGCGGTGATCAAGGACATCCTGTTTCGCGTGGTGGAGCGGCTGCATCTGCCGCTGACGCTGGTGGCCAACCGCCTGCTGCGGGTGCCGCCCTCGCCTTATATAAGAGCACGCCAGGTGCCGATGGGGTTCGACGTGGCGGACCGCCACATCATGGATGAGGTGGTGGCCGGCGATCTGGTGATCACGGCGGATATTCCGCTGGCGGCCGCGCTGATCGAACAGGGCGCATATGTTTTGTCGCCGCGCGGCGAGTTCTATAGCACCGAGAACATCCGCGAGCGGCTGGGCATGCGCGATTTCATGGAAGGCCTGCGCGGCGCCGGGGTGGACATTTCCGGACCGGCGGCCTTGTCGCAGGCCGATCGGCAGGCATTTGCGCGGCAACTCGACCGGTTTCTGGCGCAGCGGGGCAGTTGATCACGCCCAGCGCCCGGCGCCGGCCAGGCCCACTATCAAGCGCACGCTTCCATACGCCAGCCACGACAGCATGCGCTGCGGCCAGGGGCGGCGCTGCCAGTCGGCAGGGTCGAGTGCGATGGACTGGGTACCGGCCTGGTGCAAGCGCTGCTGCAGGTCGTGCGCAAAATCCGTGTCCTCGACGACGAGATTGGCCTCGCGCGCAAGCAGCAGGCTGAACGGGTCGATGTTGCTGGAGCCCACTGTGGCCAAGTGGCCGTCGACCACGGCCACCTTGGCGTGCAGTTCACTCGCCTGGTATTCGTAAATTTTCACGCCGGCGGCAAGCAGGTCGCGATACAGGGCGCGCGCGGCAGCCTGAAAAAAGGGATGGTCGGTGTGGCCCTGCACCAGCAACTGCACCCGCACGCCGCGCGCGGCGGCTTTTTTAAGCAGTTTGCGAAACCGGTGGCCGGGCAGGAAATAGGCATTGGCGAGAATGATTTCTTCGCGCGCCAGCGCCAGTGCAGCGAGATAGACACGCTCGATATCGCGGCGGTGGGCGAAGTTGTCGCGCACCACGAAGGCCGCGCGCACGTGCCCATCGGTTGGCCAGGACGGTTCGATCACCGCCTTGCGCCGGTCCGGCTGCAATTGCGTCAACGCCACCAGCCGCCACAAGCGGCGCGCACTTTGATGGATGCTGGCAAGCAGCGGCCCCTGTACTTCGACGCTGAAATCGAGCCGCGGTGCGTCGAAACGCACCGGCTCGAAGTCATCGATGATGTTCATGCCGCCGATGAAGGCGATGCGCGCATCGATCACCGCCAGCTTGCGGTGCAGCCGCCGCAGGCTTTTGGGGTTGGAGCGCCAGCCCCGGCCCGCCAGCGGACGATAGGCCAGCACGCTAACGCCTGCCGTTTTCAGTTCAGAGAGCAATCCGGCGTCCAGTTCGCGCGAACCGACGCCATCGATCAGCAGCCGTACCTGCACGCCACGGCGTGCGGCGCGCATGAGGGCGTCGCGCACGGTTTCGGTGGTGGGATCGGCATTGAAAATGTAGGTTTCGAGATGCACTTCGGCATGCGCGGCATCGATCGCCGCGACCAGCGCGGGAAAAAACTCGGCGCCGTTTTGCAGCAGCCGTACCCGGTTGCCGGAAACCGGTTCGACACCACTAAAGAAAAATGTGCGCCAGCGGTTGCGCGCGGCCATCAGGTCGGGCTGAGTTTGGCGCTAAGCGCGGCGTGGTCGGACATGCGGTGCCAGGCGTTGCCGGTGTGGACCTGTGCGGACTGGACGCTGAAGCGCCGCACGTAGATGCGATCGAGCTGGAACATGGGGAAAATGGACGGGTAGCTGCGCGCAGACCTGCCGTGGTGGGTCTCGAACACTTCGAGCAACCCGAGCTCATCCTCGAAATAGCGGCCGACACGCACCCGCCAGTCGTTGAAATCGCCAGCCAGAATCAGCGGCGCGTCGTCCGGCACCATCTTGTGCACGCGCGCGGCGATCTGCGCCAGCTGGCGCTTGCGTCCGCCCTCGTTCAGCGCCAGGTGCACGTTGATGCAGTGTAGCGGCACGGCCATGCCCGGCACCTCGATTTCGCAGTGGAGCATGCCGCGGCTTTCGTAGGCGTGAGAGGAAATGTCCTCGTTTTCCCACGACAGGATCTTGTAGCGCGACAGGATGGCATTGCCGTGGTGGCCGGTATCGTAGACGCAGTTCTTGCCGTAGGCGAAGTCGGTATAGATGTGGCCCGCCAGAAATTCGTGCTGCGGCTTGCTGGGCCAGTGCTGGAAGCGGCTGGCGCGCAGGCCATGACTGTGCTGCACTTCCTGCAGGAACACGATATCGGTTCCCATTGCGCCGAGGCGGTCGCGCATCTCGTGCACGGTCAGCCGCCGGTTGAATTGCGACAGCCCCTTGTGGATGTTGAAACTGGCGATGTGCAGCGGAGAGTTCATATGCTCATTATATGCGCGTGGGCAGCAGGCGAATCGCCGCCGCGTTGCTGGGCGAGAAGCAGCGTTCCGCCGCCTCTTTCCACGGCAGCCACACGTAATTCAGATGCTCGCGCGGCGCCAGAACGACAGGCAGCGGCGCCGGCAGTTTCAGGCCGAACACATGCTCGGTGTTGTGCGTCACCCCGGGCGCGTAGCGGTGGCGCCAGCGTTCATAAATTTCGTAGCAGTTTGAGAGGTCCCACCGCGTGAGCTCGAACGCGCCGGCGTCGAGCCCGGTTTCCTCGCGCACCTCGCGGATCGCGGTCTGCTCCAGCGTTTCACCTTCATCCTGCGATCCGGTGACCGACTGCCAGAAGCCCGGCGCGTCGGCACGCTCGATCAACAGTACCTGGCCATCCGCCGTGTGGATGACGACCAGAACCGAGACGGGAACTTTGTGTGCGCTCAAACGATGCGGGCGTTGAGCGTATCGCCGCTGACCATGAGGCCGATCAGGCGGTCGATGTTGGGATGCTTGCCAGGGTGAAGGCTGGCGTCCTCGGTGTGCTCGGCGAAGATCGCCAGTCCTTCGGCGGCGGCCTCGGCATTGATTGCGCCGTATTGCTGCGCGAGATGGGCATACACGCGGAACGAGCCGGCGGTGCCGGGCGCGTTGGCGATGGTCGCCACCTCGGCGCCGGCCGCGTCGGTCAGCACCAGCTTGTCGCCCGCGAATTCGGGCAGGGTTTTCAGGGTGTCAGCGAATTTCATAACCAATCCTTTGTCCGCGAAGAGCGCGAAGAAACGCGAAGTGGACATTCCAGGTTTGCTTCGCGCCCCTTCGAGTCCTTCGCGGACAAAAAAGCCTTAAGCCGCCTTGTCCGCCGGATTGACGTTGCGCAGACGGATGTGCAGTTCGCGCAGTTGCTTTTCGTCGACCACGTTGGGGGCGTTGGTCATCAGACAGGAGGCGCGCTGGGTTTTGGGGAAGGCGATGACGTCGCGGATCGATTCGGCACCGGTCATCAGCGTGACCAGGCGATCCAGCCCGAACGCCAGGCCGCCGTGCGGCGGGGCGCCGTACTGCAGGGCGTCGAGCAGGAAGCCGAACTTCTCGCGGCGTTCCTCCTCGCCGATGTTCAAGGCGGCGAACACCTTCTCCTGCACCGCTTCCTTGTGGATACGCACCGAGCCGCCGCCGACTTCCCAGCCGTTCAGCACCATGTCGTAGGCTTTCGACAGACACTTGCCGGGATCGGTGGCGAGCCAGTCTTCGTGGCCGTCCTTCGGCGCGGTGAAGGGATGGTGCAGCGCGTCCCAGCGGTTTTCGTCCTCGTTGTATTCGAACATGGGGAAATCGACCACCCACAACGGCGCCCAGGCACGGCCGTCGAGGTGACCCTTCTCGTGGCCGACTTTCAGGCGCAGCGCGCCGAGTGCGTCGTTGACGACTTTGGCTCTGTCCGCGCCGAAGAAGATCAGGTCGCCGTTCTGCGCACCCGTGCGTTCCATCACCGCGCGCAAGGCCGCTTCGGAAAGGTTCTTGACGATGGGCGACTGCAGACCCGCTTCATTGAGCTGGCTGACGTCGTTGACCTTGATGTAGGCCAGGCCCTTGGCACCGTAGATCTTGACGAACTCGGTGTAGCCGTCGATCTCGCTGCGCGAGAGTGCAGCGCCGCCGGGGATGCGCAGGGCGGCGACACGGCCTTTCGGGTCGTTGGCCGGGCCGGAGAACACCTTGAAGGCGACGTCCTTCATTGCGTCGCCGACGTCGACGATTTCCAGCGTCACCCGCATGTCAGGCTTGTCGGAGCCATAGCGGTTCATCGCTTCGGCGTAGGTCATGCGCGGGAAGGCGGCCGGCAGGTCGATGTCCTGCGCGCGCTTCATCATGTCGCGGATCATGCCCTCGACCAGCCCCATGATCTCCTCCTCGCCCATGAACGAGGTTTCCAGGTCCACCTGGGTGAACTCGGGCTGGCGGTCGGCGCGCAGATCCTCGTCGCGGAAGCACTTGGTGATCTGGAAGTAGCGGTCGACGCCGGACACCATCAGCAGCTGCTTGAAGAGCTGGGGCGACTGCGGCAGCGCGTAGAACATGCCGTCGTGCACACGGCTCGGCACCAGATAATCGCGCGCGCCTTCCGGGGTGGAGCGCGTCAGCATCGGCGTCTCGACTTCCATGAAGCCGTGCGTATCGAGATAGTCGCGCATCAGCTTGGACACTCTGTAACGAAGCCGCAGGTTCTTCTGCATCGGCTCGCGGCGCAGGTCGAGGTAGCGGTACTGCAGGCGGATGTTCTCGCTGATGGTGTCGTCGTCGATCTGGAACGGCGGCGTCAGCGAGGGGTTCAGCACCTCCAGTGTCTGCGTCAGCACCTCGACCATGCCAGTCGGCAGGTTGGGGTTCTCGGTGCCGGCGGGACGCGGCCGCACCTTGCCGACGACTTTGAGTACGAATTCGGAGCGCACCTCCTCGGCCAGGTTGAAGGCGCCCGGCGTGTCGGGGTCGACCACCACCTGCATCATGCCTTCGCGGTCGCGCAGGTCAATGAAAATCACGCCGCCATGGTCGCGCCGCCGGTGTGCCCAGCCGCACAGGGTGACGGTATTGCCGATGTCGGCTGCGCTGACGCCGCCGCAGTAATGAGTTCGCATGTGCTTTCCTAATTAAATGCCTGGACGCGCTTCACCTGAAACAACGCCCATCGAAACAATGTTTTTCAACGCGCGGTCGACCGACATGTTCAGTTCGATGACCTCGCTCTTTTTTACATAAAAATAAAAGCCGTTGACCGGACTTGGCGTGGTGGGGATGAACACCGCCACGTGCTCGTCCGGCAGCGCGCGCTTCACCTCGTCCGGCACATTGGTCTGGAACGCCAGCGCCCACGCCTGCGGGTGCGGATAGCGCACCAGCAGCACCTTGCGGAAGGCATGGCCGGTGCCCGACAGCAGGGTGTCGGACACCTGCTTGACGCTGCCGTAGATGGTTTTGACCACCGGGATGCGGATCAGCTGGCGCTCCCAGAAATCGATGATTTTCTGGCCGAAGAAGTTGGCGCCGAACATGCCGGTGAGCACGATCACCAGCAGGGTCAGGATCACGCCGAGGCCTGGAATCCGCATCCCGATCCAGGCCTCGGGCTGCCATTCGAGAGGCAGCAGCGTGAGGCTCTGGTCCAGGGTGCCAATCAGCAGGTCGAGCACCCACAGCGTGATGCCCAGCGGCACCCAGATCAGTAGTCCGGTGATGAAATAACGTTTCATGGAGAGAGGGTGGACACGGCGCAGTTCAGTCAAAAACAAAGAAGCGGACGGCTTGCACCGCCCGCTTCCCGGTCAACGCCACCGCTTCAGTTACACGCCGGACACGCGCCTGTGCCGCACGCGTGCGAGGGGGCCTCGGGCTTGGTTTCGGCGGGCTTGCTGCCGCCCTTGAAATCAGTGGCGTACCAGCCGGTTCCCTTGAGCGCAAAGCCGGCCGCCGTGATCTGCTTGGCGTAATCGGCCTTGCCGCATGACGGACACACGGTCAGCGGCGCATCGGACACTTTCTGCATTTCGTCCTGGGCATAACCGCAGGAAGTACATTTGTAAGCATAAATCGGCATGATTCGCTCCGATAAATCAAGAAGTTGCGGAATTATACCCTGACGGGCACAAGTGCCCAACCGGCGGGCGCATGCACCGAATCTGGCGGCGGCCAACCGGGCTTCAAGGGGCAGCCCGCGCTACCAGGCCAGGCTGAGACTACCGTAGACCCGGCGACTGAAGATATTGGTGCTGCGGAACTCTTCGTAATCGTCGCCAAGATTCTGCCCCACCACGGCGGCCTCCACGTCACGGCCCTGCCATTTCCAGCGACGGGCCAGACGGGCATCCGCCCGGGTGTAGGCGCGGGTGATGTCGCCTTCGGTCAGCCAGATCACCGCGTCTGTGCGCCATACTCCCAGACTCGTTTCCCAGCCGCCGCCCAGGCGATAGCTGGCGAGCAGCCCCCAGTTGTTGCGCGGGGCGGACTGGGGAATGTCCACATTGTAGTTTTGCCGCGATGTGTCGGCCCGCAGGTAGACCCGCGCGTAGTGCGCGCTCACGTCGAGCGCCGCAGTCGGCTGCCAGCGCAGCTGGAGTTCGCCCCCGTGCGAGCGGACGCTGCCGAGGTTCTGGTACTGGAACTCGTTACCGCTGATGATCGAACCCGGATCAGGCGCGTAGTCGGCTTTCTGCTGGCCGATGAAATCGTCGATCTTGTCCTTGAACAGCCGGATGTCGAGTTCGAGCCGGGCCGGGCGCCAGTAACCCACATAACCGATCTCGCGCGACAGGATGCGCTCCGGCTTCAGACCGTCGGACGGCACCGTAAAGACGTCGGCCAGCGCCCCTGTGTCGCGCAGGTAGACCTGGTTGCCCTCTTCCTCGAAGAAGGTCGGAGAACGGTAGGCACGCGACACGCCGAGCCGGATGACATGTCCCGGCACGAGGGTGAAGTTGGCCGCGACGCGCGGCGAGATGTCGGTGCCCGTAAAGTAGTGATGCTCCAGCATGGCGCCACCCTGCAGCAGCAGACGTTCATGAGCGCGCCATTCGAGGTTGCCGAAGGCACGCGCCAGTTCGCCGCTCAAGGTTTCGCCGGAGTTGTAGTTCTGCGGGCTCTTCACCGTTTCCTGCCGCACCTCGCCGCCCCACACCGCGCGCAGGCTGGGCGCCCACTGCTCGTTCACCTGCAATTCGATATTGCTGCGCGACTGCGAGAGGTACTGGTCGACCACCACCGGGCCGCCGAGGCTGGCCACGGCGTCGGCATCGAAACGGTTCTGGGTGTGATAGGCCTGCACGCGCCATTCGCGCCGCTCCGATTCCACCTTGTGATAGGCCAGTTGCAGGTACAGCGCGCGTGAATCCTGCTCGATCGGCTGCAGGGTGGAGCGCGCGCTGGCGGGCTGGCGGCTGCCCGCCTTCCAGTCGCCCTGCGACAGGCCGAACTGCACCATCACGTCGGAATCGGGCGAAAGCTGCCAGTCCAGCCGCCCGTTGACGAAGTAGGTCTTGCTCGCCTCGAAGTAGCTGCCGTCATCGAACCCTTCCCCGACGATGTTCTTCTCGAAGCGATCGCGTTGCTGCGCCGACGCCGACACGCGGTAGCGCACGCCGCCATCGCCGCCACCGTGGCGCACGGTCAACCCGCGCATGGCCTGCTCGCCGGCCTGCAGTGAAATGTATTCGCCCGGCACCTGCGCCGCCGTCTTGGTGATGATATTGATCACGGCCACAAAGGCATTCGCCCCGTGAATCGCGGCATTGGGGCCGCGCACCACCTCGATGCGTTCGATGTCGTCGATCGTCAGCGGCAGATCGGTCCAGTACACCGTGCCGTAATGCGGACTGTAGATCGAACGCCCGTCCACCAGCACCTGAAACCGTCGGGAGTAGGCATCGGCCAGGCCGTGATAGCCGGCCGTCCAGGTGTTGTCGCCGGTATAGGCAACCGAGAATCCCGGCACCAGACGCAGCAGTTCCGGAATGTCCCGAAAACCCGACGCACGGATCATGGCCTGGTCGATGACGGTGACAGCCGCCGGCGCCTCGCTGACCGGCTGGGACAGACGCGACGCCGACAGCACCACGGGCAGATCATCGAGAAAATCGGATTCGGTGCCTGCTGCCACGGCCCACTCAGGCCGTGCAAGGAGGCCACCCAGCAGAAGCACCATCCGCAGCACGCGGAATGGGGTTGGTTGGTTGCGGCTCACGTTCACTTCATGCCGGCACTGTGCGCGCCGGCCACTCCCCGCAAGGTTTGATATCGATCATCGGATTACGGCAAACCGGCCCGCGGACTTGAGTCCGGAACCCGGAGCTCACCACTCCACACAAGTCGGCAACAGCCGAATGCAGACAGGCCATTCGGGCCTTGCAACCAGCGCGCCATGAGGGACCCTGAGCGGGCACGCCCGGCCGTGTCACCAGCCAAGGCTAAGACTGCCATAGATGCGGCGGCTGAAGATATTGGTATCGCGAAACTCCTGGTAATTCCCGCCCAAGTTCTGCCCCGCCACCGCCGCTTCAATCTCGTGTCCCTGCCAGGTCCAGCGGCGCGCCAGGCGGGCGTCCCAACGCGTGAACGCCTGGGTGGTGTCGCCCTCGGACAGCCATTTCATCCGACCTGAACGATACACGCCTGCACTCGCTGTCCAGCCACGCCCCAGGTCGTAGCGCGCCAGCAGGCTGAAACTGTTGCGTGGCGCTGATTCGACAAGATCTTCGTCGACTCCAGGGGCCGCCTCAATGAAGGCACGGGCGTACTGCGCCGACACACGCAATTCCTGCACAGGCTGCCAATTCAGCTGCAGATCGCCGCCCCGCGCAGTGAAGTCCTCACGGTTGCCGAAGCGGGCCGGATTGCCGTCGCTGTTGATGTAATCGTAAATCGTGTCGTGAAACAGCTTGGCGTCGAGCTGCATCCGCCATGCCGGGTAGAAACCGACATAGCCGATCTCGCGCGACAGGATGCGCTCAGGCTTGAGCGGGGCCGAAGGCGCGAACACCTGCAGGACCGTCGCGCCGCCCGTCGTGTAGTACGTCAGGTTGCCCTTCTGTTCGAAGAACGTGGGGGAACGGTAGGCTTCGGAAAGATTCAGTCGCAGGGTGTGGCCCTCGGCCAGGGTGTAGTTGACCGCCAGCCGCGGCGACACGTCGGTGCCGGTGAAGTAATGATGCTCCAGCATCGCCCCCCCCTGCACCAGCAGGTTCTTGTGCGCCCGCCATTCGAGATTGGCGTAGGCGCGGACCAGCGTGCCATCCAGCTTGTCACTTGAATCGAAAAAATGCTGGCTTTCCACCGTTTCGTGGCGTACTTCCGCCCCCCATGCCATGCGCCAGTCCGGCGCCAGCCGCTGGTTGCGCTGGAACTCAAGATTGAAGCGGGTTTGCAGCAGGTCAACGCCTGCGTCAAGAAACTGTCCGGTCCCGACATACCGGGGCGGAGACGGTATCCCTCCGGGACATACGACGATCTCCATCTTGACGGTGTCGAAGCACAGCTCGGGTTGATTGAGCGACGATTCCAGGTTGTTGCGACTGAAATACGCATGCACCATCCATTCGTCGTCAACGCTATGCACACGCCGGTACTTGAACTGGAGATACTGCGCCGAGACGTTCTGCCCGGCGGGCTCATCTGCATAACCCGAATGTCCCGCCTGCCAGTCGCCAACGGACACGCCGAACTGCGTACTGATTTCATCCGTGGAGGACACCCGGTAATCCGCCCGCCCGTTGAGGAAATAGGTCTGGGATTCCTCACCCAGCCTCACAGGAGTGGCGCCATCGAGCGCATCCGCCTCGAAGCGGTCGCGGGTCTGTGCCGACAGGGTCACCCGGTAACGCAGGTCGCCCTGCTCGCCTCCCTGACGCAGGGTGACGCCCGACATGCCCTGTTCGCCGTATTGCGCGGAAGCGAACGTCCCCGGCGTCTGGCTTGGATCCTTGGTGATGATATTGATGACGGCCAGAAAGGCATTGGCACCATACGTTGCGGCGTTGGGCCCGCGCACCACCTCGATGCGCTCGACGTCGTCGATCGACAGCGGCAGCTCGCCCCAGTTGACCGCGCCGTAGGCCGCACTGTAGATCGAGCGACCGTCGACCAGCACCTGGAAGCGCCGTGAGAACGCGTCGGCCATGCCGTGATAACCGATCGCCCAGGTGTTGTCACGGGTGTAGGCGACCGAGAAACCCGGCACCAGCCGCAGCAGGTCGGGAATGTCACGGAAGCCGGAGGCACGGATCACCTCCTGGTCGATGACGGTAACAGCGGCAGGCGCCTCGTTGACGGGCTGCGACAGGCGCGATACCGACAGCACGACCGGCATCTCGTCCAGAAAATCGGCCTCGGTGATGGCTGCCCACGCTGCGTGCGGACATGCAACGGCGACGCTCAGCACCAGTGCGCGCACCAACCCACAGCAGTAGCTATTGTGTGGCCCCTTGTTCACCGATGTCGGTGCACATTGCGCACCGGCCCTCTCCGCATTCGTTATGAGTTCGTATGACTTGACGGCTACAGCCGCTCGTCGACTTTAGAAGGGAATATCGTCGTCCATGTCGTCGAACCCGCTGCTGGCCGGACGCTGCGCGGCAGCCGGCGCGTTGTTGCGCGGCTGGCTGCGCTGGGGGGGGGCCTGGTTAAAGCCGCTATCGTCCATGTCGGCCATGCCGCCGCCGCCCTTGCTGCCCAGCATCTGCATGCGGTCGCCGCGGATCTCGGTGGCGTATTTCTCGATGCCTTCCTTGTCGGTGTACTTGCGAGTGCGGATCGAGCCTTCGACGTAGACCTGGCTGCCCTTCTTCAGATACTGGCCGCACACTTCGGCGGTGCGGCCGAAGAAGCTGACGCGGTGCCATTCGGTCTGCTCGACCATCTGGCCGGTCTTGTCCTTGTACTTGTCGGTGGTGGCGATGGCGAGGTTGGCGACCGCTTCCCCGCTCGGCAGGTAGCGCATTTCGGGGTCGCGCCCCAAGTTGCCGACCAGAATGACTTTGTTGACGGATGCCATGTATTCCCCTGATTTGAAATTGATTGGGCTGAGCTTGATCTGTTGCGGATTCTATCAGGCAGCTGCCGTCTCCAGCAGGCTGCGCGCGCTGGCCTCATCCCAGCCCTTGAGGCTGACCTTGAGCATGGCCACGCCTTCCTCGGCCAGCACCACGGCCTCGACCACACCCGCCACCTCGGTCAGTTGCGTTTTAAGCAAGGCGGCCTGGTCCGCGGGCATCACGCCGACGCGGAACAGCCGGGTCTTGATCGCGGGCGGCGCGGTCATCGACAAGCTCGCCAGCAGCCAGACCGCCATCAGCAGCACGCAGAAAATGAATACGGCGGAAAAGCCATAGTGCTGCGCCAGCCAGCCGCCAAAGACGCCGCCAAAGAACAGCCCCAGCGCCTGCGCGGTGTTGTAGACGCCCATCGCGGTGCCCTTGGCCGACACCGGCGCCAGCTTGGAAATCAGCGAGGGCAGGCTGGCCTCGAGCAGGTTGAAGGCGACAAAGTAGAAGAACAGCGCCCACACGATGCCCCAGAAATGATTGATGCCGAACGCCAGCCCCAGCTGCGCCAGCAGCATCAGCGCCACCGAACCGACGAAGACCGGCTTCATCAGCCCGCGCTTTTCACCATAAATGATGCCGGGCACCATCAGCACGAAGGAACCGAGCAGCACCGGCAGGTACACCGCCCAGTGATGGTCAGCCTCAAGACCACTGTTTTTCAGCGCCACCGGCACCACCACGAACATGGCCATCTGCGCCGCATGCAGAGCAAAGATGCCGAAATCGAGCCGCGCGAGCTGGCCGTTTTTCAGCACGTCGATCAGTTTCGCCGGGTTGGCCTGGGCGTCGGCGTGAAAATGGCTGTCGGCGGGATCGGGCACCCACACTTTCACCACCCAGATGGCGGCCAGCGCCAGGATGCCGGTCAGCGCAAATATCCCCGGCACGCCGATGACGCGGTTGAGCGCCGGCCCCGCCACCAGCGACACCGCGAAGGCGATGCCGATGGTGGAGCCGACCAGCGCCATCGCCTTGGTGCGGTGCTCCTCGCGGGTGAGGTCGGCCAGCATGGCGGTGACCGCGGCGGAAATCGCGCCCGCGCCCTGCAGCGCGCGGCCGGCGATGGTCCAGTAGATATCGGTGGCGGTGGCAGCCAGAAAGCTGCCGAGGGCGAAGACGATCAGGCCGAAGATGATGACCTTTTTGCGGCCGATGCGGTCGGACGCCATGCCGAAGGGAATCATCAGCATGGCTTGCGTGAGGCCATACATGCCGAGCGCGAGGCCGACCAGGGTGTGGTTGTCGCCGCCCGGCAGGTCTTCGGCGTACAGCGCGAACACCGGCAGGATCAGGAACATGCCCAGCATGCGCAGACCGAAGATCGCCGCCAGGCCCGATGCGGCGCGCTTTTCGGCGCGGGTCATGCTTTCGGACAGGTCGATCTGGGCCACTGCGGGTTCGGCTGAGTCGGGAAGTCCGTTATATTAGCAGGTTGCGAATTACCCT
>JAIBFE010000270.1 GCA_019459705.1 Thiobacillus sp.
AGCCGCGCATCGTCGAGCTGTTCGGGCCGGACGCCGCCGACATCCGCTGCGAACGGCGCCGCTTCAACTTCCGCTATCAATCTCCCGCGCACTGGATCGAGGTGTTCCGCAACTTCTACGGACCGACCTACAAGGTCTACAGCGCGCTCGATCCCGTTCGGCAGGCGAGCCTGAGCCAGGACATCGGCGCGCTGCTCGAACGCCTGAACGTCGGTGGCGCGCACTCGCTGGTCGTCCCCAGCGAGTATCTGGAGGTCGTGATCACCCGGAAGTAACAACGCAAAGGCCGGGCAGATGGGATTGCTTATCGCTCCATCTGCCATCACCGGCAAAGGAATGCAGGAGGCATCATGAACACAAGCACACATTCCCATACAACCCGGGAGCAGCAGGCGCTGGCTATCTTCAAGCGACACGTCGCCGTCTTCACGTCCTGTAATCTCGATGCGGTAATGAACGACTTCGGCGAGCATTCGATGGTGATCACGCCGGATGGCGTGTTCAAAGGCCCGGAGCGGATCCGCACGCTATATGGTGGCCTGCTCGCTGAGTTCGGCGTTATCGACCGCGGTGACTCGCCGGGGCTGACCTTCGATGCGCTGCATGTCCGTCACGACACAATCTTCATCTCGTGGCATGCCGAGTCGATGCACAGCGTCTTCCCGTTCGGGGCCGACACGTTCATCTGCAACGGCGACAAGTTTGAGCGGCAGTCAATTGCTTTCAGCTCACCACGCCCCAGGAATGGCACGGTCGGGTAAGGAAGTACGCGCCACCCACTGCCTCACCGACTCGCCCGCCTGCCACGTCTTCGGCGAAGTGCAGTTGGGTCGGGGCTTTAGGGGGCTGAAAATGGGCTCGGACACGATATTCACGGCGGGAGGCGTTGCGCCCGGTTCGGCAACTCTACGTACTCCGGCCAGCCTATTTTTGGGAAACTTCCACCAGACTGCGAAACACATCGTTGAATGACGCCTCGCGATTACGTACAAAACAAGCCACTTCTGCAACGCCACAAACGGACAGTTCATTTCCCATCATCATCCAGCCGCGAGGCGGCGAGCCACCCGTGCCGGAAAGGGTCATGAGAACATCGCTGGCATGGTGCATGATGCGGCCATTCGCGTAACACAACTCGGCTGCCAGTTGCATGTCAACCTGATCCAACTGCCCTGCAGCCTCTGCAAGGGTTCCATCGTCATGGAAACGCAGTGTGGCAACGACACCCTTGAGCCCGGACAGGCTAGCTAAATCTGACATGGTGCAATTCTCCTTTTACGGACACCGAATTCAGACGCTGGCATTCAAGCGCTGGTAAGCCGCGTCGTAATCGAAATCCTTGCTGTGCGCCAGAATCGCATTGCCGTTCATGCCCATCACCACGTTATCCAGGGTCACGAAGGCAAAACCGCGCTCGGGCAGAAACCCTTGCTGACCTGTCAGCTTCGTCCATCCCGAGGCCTGCATGCGATAAATCGCCATGTTGGCGGCACACATCTGCGCAATAAGCTCTGCAAAATCGCGTTCCAGCTCACCGCGTATCTGGCCTAACTCGCCCGTGCAAGAAAACTCGATCGCACCATATACCCCGGGCAGAGACATCAATTCATCCAATGTTGGCATTTGGCTCTCCTTTTCCACCCGGTTTGATTGGTTCAGTGCCAGCCGACTCTGTCATGGCCTTGATCACCTGATTGAATGAGGTTTGCCGCCCTTTCACGATGCACATGCTGTCGTGAATCGTGACGATGGACATTTCCGGCCCCCACGTCATCCAACCATAAAAGCTGTCCCACCCCGATTGACCAGCCATGCGGCCCAGCAGTCGACCCTGCATTTCCATGGTCATCGTAATAGCTGTGCAGAGGTGCACCATTTCTCCAGCCTCGGCTTCGGTCAACGCCCCTTCGAACTCTTCCAGGAACCCCTTCCTGGAAAAAAGGCCGGCGGCCACAGTGCCAGGCAATTTCACCAACTCAGATGTTCTTGACATGACACCCCCACAAAAGTCCAGACCGGTAAATGAGTATAGGAAAAACTGAGATTTTTTCCCTGATGACACCATCGACCATTACCACCTAGGATGGATGGGAAGGATATTCCGCCGGCCGGCTTCGCCCGCGCCGGCTCCCCTCACTTTCATGTCCGGCAGAAGGCAAAAAAAGTGATTAAAAGTAAGGGCCTAACGGAGTCAGCATCGGAAATGAAATGAGCATCACCCCATTCCAGGCGCTAGCCTGCCCATTGGACGGCCTGCCTTTGCATCGCAATGGTTCGGCTTGGCGCTGCGCATCCGGCCACAGCTTCGACATCTCCAGCCAGGGCTATATGAATCTGCTGCCGGTGCAACACAAGCGTTCGCGCGATCCAGGCGACAGCAAGGAGA
>JAIBFE010000294.1 GCA_019459705.1 Thiobacillus sp.
TGTCCTTCTGGATTTCGTCGTAGGGGAAGCGCGTATGGCCATAGCGGATCACAAGCACCGCGCAGGCCAGCAACAGCATCGAAGCAGTCACGCCCAGCATGCGCCAGACATCGAGGCTCTTCATGTCCAGCACCAGATAACGCGCCAGCGCCACAATGGCGATGTAAATGGGGAAGCGTACCGGCAACTGTCCGGAGCGGAAATACACGCCCACCATGGCGAGGATTTCCAGATACAGGAACAGCAACAGCAGATCGGCCAGCGTCACGATGCCGGCCTCGACCATGGCCTTCACTTCGAACCCGCCTGCCACCAACGTGGCCAGCGTGATCACGACGAGACCGATGGCCTCGAAAGCACCCAGCACGTTGAGGGCCAGACGCGATAATTGGCGGTCTTTGGCGGGGCTCATGGCGTCACCGAACGAGTGAGGTGCAAGGATACCATCGGTGGTGCGTCAGCACTCATTGCGAACGCGCATGCACCAGCCATTCGCGCCAGATGGCCACTGACACCGCAAGCAACACCGGCCCCAGGAACAAGCCAATCAGGCCGAATGCATTGAGGCCTCCGAGCACACCCAGGAACACCAGCAAAAAGGGAATCCGCGTCGGTCCGCTGATGACCAGTGGGCGGATCAGATTATCGACCCAGCTCACCACCAGCGCACCCCACAGGAACAGGCCCAGCGCGGCCTGGGTTTCGCCATGCGCCAGAAGACCCAGCGACAGCCCGATCCACACCACCGGGCCGACAAAGGGAATCAGCGACACCAGCGCAGTAATCACCCCCCACAGCACCGGTGCGGACACCCCCGCCACCCAGTAGCCCAGCCCGGCGAGCAGACCCTGCGCCAGCGCGGTGAGCACGATGCCGAACACCACCGCGCGCACCGTCACGCCGACTGCCTGGATGTAACCGCGTGCCGACTCGCCCAGCCAGCGCGTGGCCACCCCGCGAAACTGCTTCAGCACGCTGTCGCCGTGGCGATACAGAAAAAAAAGTGCGAACACCGCCAGGCCGAATTTCGCCACGTTGCGGCCGATGCCCCCCGCCACGACCTTGAGCCTGCTGGAGTCGGTCAGGCCCAGCGCATCGATCTGCAGGCGCACCCATGCGGGGTCGGCCTGGACACGCTGATATTGCGTGGCGATCCATTCACCGCCCGGCCAGGCTAGCACGCCCGCTGGCAAGGGCGGCAATCCATGGGCCGCGAGTTGCTTGAGGGTTGCCGATGCCGTCGCCACGTCCCCGGCCAGGGTGAACAGCACCCACACCATCGGCAGCAGCAAGGTGGCCGCCACGCCCAGTGTCATCAGCAAGGCACACAGCCTGTCGCGACCCGGCAGGCGGCGGCACAGCCGCTGGTGCAACGGCCAGGTCACGTAGGCCAGTATCCCCGCCCACGCCAGGGCGGCAAGAAAGGGTGACAGCACCCAGAAGGTCAATCCGAAAATGGAGAACAGGAACGCAATCGCCACAACACGTCGAGCGATCGGGGAGTCGATATTGATCGGCATGGATACCCTCCGGGCAGGGTTCAACTCAGACTACAGTCGCGCAGCGTGCCAAACCCGCCTGCCGCCTCGCTTCAGTTCGAGGCGGACTGCTTGCGCGTCACCCACAGACTGGCGAACATGAAAGTGGCAATGATAAGGCCGACGATCCCCAGCGACAGCCCCACCGGGATTTTGTAGAAGTCGACGATCAGCATCTTCGCCCCCACGAACACCAGCACCATGGCCAGGCCGTACTTCAGCAGGTGGAAGCGGTCGGCCATGCCGGCCAGCATGAAATACATCGCGCGCAGGCCGAGGATGGCGAAGATGTTCGACGTGAACACGATGAACGGATCGGTGGTGATGGCGAAGATCGCCGGGATCGAGTCGACCGCGAAGATCAGGTCGGACAGCTCGATCATGATCAGCACCAGGAACAGCGGGGTGAACGTGCGCACGCCGTTTTCCAGCACCCAGAATTTTTCGCCGCGGTAGTCCGGCGTCAGCCGCATGCGACGCTTGACCCAGTTGAGCAGCGGATTCCTGGCGAGATCCGGCTCGGCCTCGGCGAACATCAGCATCTTGATGCCGGTGACCACCAGGAAGGCGCCGAACACATAGAGGATCCAGTGGAATTCCTGCACCAGCCACGCACCGGCGAGGATCATGACGGCGCGCATGACGATCGCGCCGATCACGCCGTAGATCAGCACGCGCCGCTGATATTCCGCCGGCACGGCGAAGAAGCTGAAGATCATCAGGAAAACGAAGATGTTGTCGACCGCGAGCGATTTCTCGATCAGGTAGCCGGTCAGGAACTCCATCGCCTTGACGTCGGCCACCTCATTGCCGTACGCCCCCTTGAGATACCACCACAGACCGAGGTTGAACAGCATGGCGAGCGAAAACCAGACGAAGGACCATGCCGCGGCTTCCCTGAAGCCGACCTTGTGCGCCTTGTTGCCGCCGACCAGGAACAGGTCGACGGCCAGCATCACCAGCACGAAGCCGACGAACGCCGCCCACATCCAGGGTTCGCCAATATGCAGGGCAGCGTCCATGGTTCGTTTTCTCCGGCTGGATTAGGGTTTACTGCACCGCGCGCAACGCAGCGATCCGCTCTTCCAGCGGCGGGTGCGTCATGAACAGGCGCTTCAGGCCGCTGGCGCCGCCGCCCGCGATGCCGAACGCGGCCATTTTCTCTGGCAAAGGCGCCGGGTGCAGGCTGTTCAGGCGCTCCAGCGCAGCGATCATTGCGCCTTTGCCCGCAAGCGACGCGCCGCCCCGGTCGGCGCGGAATTCGCGCTGACGCGAGAACCACATGACGATGATCGACGCCAGGATGCCCAGCACCAGCTCGGCCACGATCATGGTGACGAAGAACGCCGGGCCGTGGCCGTTTTCGTTCTTGAACACGACGCGGTCGACGGTATGGCCGATGACGCGCGAGAGGAACATGACGAAGGTGTTGACCACGCCCTGGATAAGCGCCAGCGTCACCATGTCGCCATTGGCGACGTGCGCGACCTCATGGCCGATCACCGCCTCGGCTTCCTGCCGCGTCATGGTGTTCAAGAGGCCGGCCGATACCGCGACCAGCGCGTTGTTCTTGTTCATGCCAGTGGCGAAGGCATTGACCTCGGGCGAAGGAAAGATCCCGACTTCAGGCATGCCGATGCCGGCATCCGCCGCATACTTCTTCACGGTCTCGACCAGCCAGAACTCGGTCGAATTGGACGGCGTCTCGATCACCTGCACGCCCATCGACTTCTTCGCCATCCATTTCGAGATGGCGAGCGAAATCAGCGAACCGCCGAAGCCCATCACCGCGGCGAAAATCAGCAGCGAGGTCAGGTTCAACCCGTTCGCGGTGAGATAGGGCTCGACGCCCAGGATGCGCATGGTGAGCGACAGCACCAGCACGATGGCCATGTTGGTGGCAAGGAACAGAACAATGCGTTTCATGATGTTCTCCAGAATGAGGGGCAAGGCCCTTTGACGAACAGGCCACAGGATACAGACAGGCAATGAACAACAAAATTCGATTTTTATACTGCTATTGTTCGTTTTTATCGAACTGACTCAGCGCCATGCTCAATTACAAGCATCTGCATTACTTCCGCACCGTAGCCAAATCCGGCGCGATCAACCGCGCGGCTGAAAAGCTGCATTTGACGCCGCAGACGCTATCCAGCCAGATTAGCCTACTGGAAGACCGCCTGGGGGTCGCGCTGTTCCGGCGCAGCGGGCGCCGACTCGAACTGACCGATGCCGGCCGGACCGCGCTGACTTACGCCGACGAAATCTTTCACGTGGGCGCCGAGCTTGAAGAGGCCTTGCAAAACCGTTCCACCGCGCGCGCGCATCCGTTCCGTGTCGGCATCGCCGACGTCGTACCCAAGGCGATCGCCTACCAGCTGCTGGCCCCCGCCCTCACGCTGGCCGAGCCGGTCAGGCTGTCATGCAAGGAAGGCCGGCTGGAGCAACTCGCCGCCGAACTCTCGATCCACCGGCTCGACATGGTGCTGGCCGATCGCCCGTTACCGTCCAACATGGACATCAAGGGCTACAGTCACCCGCTCGGCGAATGCGGTATCGCCTTTCTGGCCGCGCGCGCAGTCGCCGAAACCCTGGGGCCGGATTTCCCCGCCTGCCTGCACACGGCCCCGCTGCTCATTCCGGGTGAAGACAGCGCGCTGCGCGCGCCCCTGCTGCGCTGGCTGGAACGCCGCAGCATCGAACCCGCCATCGTTGGCGAGTTCGACGACAGCGCCCTGATGAGCGCCTTCGGCCAGGCGGGCGCGGGGGTGTTTCCTGCACCGCTGACCACGGCGCAGGACGTCATGCGGCAATACGACGTGATCGAACTGGGGCAGACGCTAGAGATCCGCGAACGCTTTTTTGCCATTTCGGTGGAGCGGCGGCTGAGTCACCCGGCCGTGCTGGCGGTGAGCGAGGCCGCCCGGCGCAGATTTCAGCCGCTGGACGGGGGCTGATGCCCTGACGCTTCAGGCAGGCACTCAGCCAGCCAGCGCACCGCCTCGGCTGGCGTCATGATGCGAAAGCGCGGCGCGCAGCGACGGCACAGTTTGAGCACCGCGTGGTCCTTGCTGACCAGGCCCTGCGCCCCGCTTGCCGCAGCCAGTTCGATGAACTTCTGGTCGTCGGGATCGCTGCAGCGCGGCAAACCGGACGACACCGCCCCGTCGCCCGCCCCCACCGACAGCGCCTGATAGCGTGCGAACAATTCAGTCTGTCGCGTCGCATCCAGCGCAAATTCCGGATAAGTCAGCACGCGTCGCCACTCTTCCAATGTGGCATCCGTCACCACGCAACGCATGCGCCCGTCTTCCAGCGCGTGGCGCAAGGGCCGCGCAACCACGTCGTCGAAATACAGCAGGTCGAGCACCACGTTGGTGTCGAGCACCAGCAAGGAGCCTGTTTCGGCAGCCATCATGCCCCGCAGGTAGCCGCCCCTCCGGGTTGAGGCCGGGATCGGCGTCTGCGGTGTTGCAGCACCAGGCAATGGATGGCCATTGCCTGCGCGTTGAGCCTTGCATCCATCCGATCCCGACCTCAACGGGGCGCATGATTTCTGCTGAAACAGGCGCCTACTCAATATCGGTGTGCTCGGCGATGAACTCGCGCACCCAGTGTTCCGGCTTGGCGCTGGAAAAGCGCCCGACAATTTCGCCTTTGACGAACAACAGCACGGTGGGAAAGCCGCGCAGACCGTAGCGCCCGGCGAGCTTCATGTTGGCGCCCTCGTCGACTTCGACCTTGGCCATGTGGAGTTTTCCGGCATGGTGCGCGATGACGCGTTCCAGCACCGGCGTCAGCGCACGGCAGGGCGGGCACCAGTCGGCCCAGAAGTCGACCAGGATCGGGAGGGAGTGCGACGCCTCGATGACGTCGCGGTCGAAGTATTCCAGGTGGGTGTCGAAAATCAGGCCCGGTGCGTGGGCGGCGTGGGTATCAGTCATGGCATTGCAGTTCAAAATCTCGGCGCGCCTATTTTGCCTCAACCACCGGTTTTTCCAGTCCACAGGAACCGGGCAAACCGGGTACGCATCAAATAATGCTTAACTTGGCAGGTGAAAAACCGTTAATTTACAAGCCATGGAAGAACGTTTTTATCGCGAACAGGAAATTGCGAGGCTGCCGGCCTTTCTCCCCGCTTCCACCTACAACCTTGCACATACCCTGCTGGCGCGTGCAGGAAAATGCCTGTTCGTGCCGATCCGCAGCCTGCAGTACATGGCGGTGCTGGATGCGGAGGAATTCATTTTCGTCGACAGCCAGAACAAGGCCTGGGTCGAACTGGCATGGCAGCATTTCCGCCCTCAGGCGCGAAGCTCGCTGGATGAGCGAGTGCCATTCGAAGTGGCGCACTACCTGCCGCAGGCGACCGAAACCATGAAGCGCCTGCCGGGCGAATTTCATCAGGCGCTGCAATTGATTTCCGATCGGCAAAAGCCTGAAATGTCGGCCACGATTCTTGCCCTGCAT
Organism: Thiobacillus sp.; assembly: GCA_019459705.1. Classification (GTDB taxonomy): domain Bacteria; phylum Pseudomonadota; class Gammaproteobacteria; order Burkholderiales; family Thiobacillaceae; genus Thiobacillus. The sequence continues at coordinate 6,009 of JAIBFE010000294.1, forward strand.
GCCAAAGGGCTGCCGGATTCGGATGACAAGCCGAGATGAACGCCACGCCGCGCCGGGTTTACTTAAAAGCCAGCAGTACAGGTTCGCGAACCGAACAGGCTGATCAGCCAGGCAAGCATTTTCCCGCGCAGGGGACGTTTCGGGGGAGATAAAACGAGAAGGTCATGTGCGCCCGCCATATAGGCGTGCTGCATGCCGGTCACGATCAGGTCGGGCTGCCCCGCCTGGACATACTTGAGGAAACCCTGCCGCAACGGCCCGTAAATGGCGTGGCAGTTTGCCTCTTCCACGCCCAACTGGGCCGCCAGGAAATTCAGCCGCCGCAGGGATGCCGCTTCCAGACCACGCGATGCCGCACGCGGATTGCTGCCGGGATGCCCGCCATCCAGCGTGCCGTCAGTATCGATCAGATGCAGGAAATCCAGCCTGGCCCGATTCAGGCGGGCAAGCAGGACAGCTTTTTCGGCCGTCCTGCGATCCAGCCCGTTGAAATCGATCAGCGCGAGGATCCGCTGATAGGGCTGCATCTCAGGCATGGGATACGGGCATCAGCACATTGGGCATGACAACCTCGGGGGCAGTCTGAATCTGGCATTCACGGAAAATCCGCGCCGTGCAGGTGCGACACATGTCGGGATCGAGACGCCGGGTGATTGCAGCGATCGCGTCGGTTTTCGAGTCGAACAGGTTGGCGCCGCCGATGGGCTTCAAGGCACCGTTCTCCGCCAGTTGCTCCTGCACCGTGTCCTTGACGCCGATGAAGTACAGCCCGCCGCCCAGGCTGCGACGCCGTTCGGCCTCCTCAGCGAGGTAATGGGCGCCGGCAAGGTCGATGAAATTGATGCCGTGCGCGACGACCGCCACGTGTTTTTGTCCGGGCGACGCCTGGTCCTGTGCCGCCAGTGATTCGCGGATATGCGAAGTGGCGCCAAAGAACAGCGAGCCGTCGATACGCACGAAGCGCAGTTGCGGACATTGCGGAACGTGACCGGCATCCATGAACTTGCGCTTGGCGTTGTACGGATTCGGTACGCGCACGCGCACCTGCGGCTTGGATGTGCGCGACAGATAGATGGCGAGCGAAAGCAGAACGCCGATGATGATGGCCTCCTCCAGCGTCAGGAACAGCGTGGCGGCAAAGGTGGCAGCCATGATGGCCGTTTCCTGGCGACTGGTCTTGACGGTATGGATGATCTCTTCAATATCGATCAGCCCCCAGGCGACCAGGAACAGGATGCCCGCCATCGCGGCGTTCGGCAGGTACTGCGCCCAGGGCGCGACGAACAACACCAGCACCAGCAGGAACACGCCTGCCAGCATCGCGGCCAGCGGGGTTTTCGCCCCGGCAGCGTAGTTGACGCCGCTGCGATTGAATGACCCGGTGGCGACGTAGCCGGAGAAGAAGGCGCCGGCGAGGTTGGACATGCCCTGGCCGACGAACTCCTGGTTGCCGTCCACATGCTGGCCGGAGCGCGCGGCCAGCGCACGGGCAATCGACACCGCTTCGGTCAGCGCCAGCAGGGTGACCGCGATCACGCCCGATGCGACGGCGCGTATGCTCTCGGCGTCGAAATTCGGTGCCGACAGCGGCGGCAGGCTGGCGGGCAACGCGCCCACGGTGGGCAACTGCACGCCCTTCCATACGCCTAGCACATACGCCAGCACAGCCCCGCCCAGCATGGCGACGATCATGTAGGGCAGCTTCGGCAACCAGCGCTTGACCGCGATACCCATCAGCAGGGTGGCCAGGGCAACAACCGCAATGCCCGGCTGGATCTGGTCGAGATGGGTAAACGCCGCACTCCAGGTATCCGAGAAGGACGCGCCGCGCGGAATGTCCTGGCCGGTGAAATGCTTCAACTGGTTGGTGGCGATCAGAATGGCCGCACCTGCGGTGAAGCCGGTCACCACCGAATGGGAAATGAAGTTCACCAGCGTGCCGAGTTTGGCCAGGCCCATGATGAGCTGGATGATCCCGACCATGAACGTCAGCGTCAGGGCCAGGCTCACATACTGCGCGCTGCCCGGCTCGGCATGCGGCGACAGCACCGAAAACAGCACGATCGACGCCGCTGTCGTCGGGCCCGATACCAGGTGCCAGCTGGAGCCGAACAGGGCGGCGATGATGGCAGGGATCATGCCCGCATACAGCCCGTATTCCGGCGGCATGCCGGCGATGGTGGCGAATGCCACACCCTGCGGCAACGCCACCAGCGCCCCGGTCAGGCCAGCCATTACATCGGCCCGCGTGGTGTCCCGGTTGACGCGCGGCCACCAGAGAAAAAACGAGGTGAAGGGTTTGAGCCAGGACGGCAGGGTTTGGGCGGCAGGAAGAGACATCGCGGGTCACATGTTTGCAATAAACCCGCTAGATATAGCCCGAGTCGCGTCACACGAACGTCAAGCCTGGGTGAAAAAACCGTCAGCCTCCGTGAAACCGCAGGACGGCTCGCGTGCCCACGCCCTCCTGACTGTCGAGGGTGACCGACCAGCCATAGCGATCGCATATTTTCTTCACCAGCGACAGCCCGATGCCGGCCCCCTCGCTGTGGGCACCCCTGTAAAGCCGCTGAAACACCTTGTCGAGCGCGGCACGCGGAATGCCCAACCCGGTATCGTCAATTGTGAGCGCCTGTGCATCCAGGCGGATCCTCACGCTGCCCCGTTCGGTATAGGTGAAGCTGTTGCGCAACAGGTTGGCGATCACGATGGCCAGCAGGTTGGCGTCGGCCGCGACCTGGGGGCGTTCGAGGATTTCCAGGCTGACGTCGACCGGCCGGTCGCTTAGCAGGTGCCGGTGCTTGTCCATCGATTCCTCGATCAGCGCGGCCAGATCGACCGGGGCGCGCCGCTCGTCGTCGCGCTCGCGCGCCATCGCCAGAAGTGCCGTGGACAGATCCGCCATGTCGGCGGCACCGCGCTCGATGCGCTCGATGCGCTGGCGGTCCTTTTCCGGCCGGGTCTCGTCGGCCAGCAGCACTTCGGCCGCCCCCCGAATCACCGCAATCGGCGTGCGCAACTCGTGTGACACGTCGGCGGTGAAGGCGCGTTCGCGGTCGATGAAGTCGGCCAGACGGTCCAGCGCCTGTTCAAAGGCATGCGCCAGTTCGCCGACTTCGTCATGCGGAAAATCTTCGCTCAGCATGTCCGGGTGCGCGTCCGGCCGCACGTCGCGCACCCGGCGCGCCAGCTCCTTGACCGGTTCGATCACCCGCTCGGCGAGCCAGAGCGCCAGCCCGCCCGACAGCAGCGTCATCAGCACGACGAACACGGACAGATAGAGGATCAGGCTGGCCTGTTTTTCGCGGAACAGCGTTTCGTTGTAAAGCAGGAAGTAACGGCTGCCGGCACGGTCCGCAATCGCCACGCGGTAGTAGATCTCACCCAGCCGGATTTCGTGCAGCCCCGGCGGCCAGGCGGCAATGGCATCAGGCGGCACCGGTTCATCCTGGCGCGCCGGCATGACATAACCCAACAACGTGGCCGTGGCGGGGGGCTGCGAATTCGGGTTACGGCTGCGTCGGGACAGGTAGTCCTGGATTTCCGCGTTCAGCGTTTCGTCGATCAGACGCTCGCCCGCATCCCGCACCCCGACATAGAGCCCGATCGCAGTGACCAGGCTGATGACGCCGCCGACGGTCGCGAAGGCGGTGGCGACGCGAAAACGCAGGCTGCGGCTAAAGCGCATCGGGCGACGCGATTCGGTAGCCGACTCCGCGCAGGGTGTGGATCAGCGGCGGCTCGTCCGGCCCGTCCACCGCCGAACGAACGGTATGCATGTGCGAGCGCAGGGCGTCGGAGTCGGGCGGCGCATCGCCCCACACGGCGCGTTCCAGATCTTCCCTTTTGATCACTCGGGGCGAGGCACGCATCAGGACTTCCAGCAACTTGAGCGGAATCGGCGGCAGCGCGATCGCGCGACTGCCGCGTCGCAGCGTGAATACCGCCGGATCGAACTCCAGATCGCCTACCTGCAGCACGCCCGCCGTCACATCCTGTCTGGCGCGCCGCACCAGCGCCTTGAGGCGGGCTTCCAGCTCGCGCAGGGCAAACGGCTTCAGCACATAATCGTCGGCGCCGCACTCCAGCCCTGCTACCCGGTCGTCCAGCGCGTCGCGCGCAGTCAGCATGAGAACCGGGGTGTTGCGCCTGGCCTCCTCGCGGAATTTCCTGCAAAGCGTCAGGCCGTCCATTCCGGGCAATACGATGTCCAGAACGATGGCATCGTAATTCTTGGTGATGGCCAGATGAAGTCCGGTAATGCCGTCCCCTGCTGCATCGGCGACATGGCCCTTGGCTTCGAGAAAATCGCAGACGTTGGCCGCCAGATCGGGATTGTCTTCGATCACCAGAATATGCAGGGAGGTGCCGGGTTCCATTACCAGGGTCTGCAAACGTCATGAAGCAGTCAGTTTAGGTCACACAATGTTAAAATTGCGTCAAAATCAAATCCCGCTCGGCGGGTTTTTTGCGTTTTCATCCGATTTTTCTTCATTTCGTTCACCGGGAGTTGGAAATGGCAGTGAGTCAAGCCGCTTTGGTTAAGGCGCTGATATGGGGCGTCCTTACCGCTGGGTTGTACGGGTTCTTGTTTCAGTATTCGGGGGGCTTTGAAAAGCTGGCCCACACCACGCTGGACGCCTGCCTGGTGCAGCAGAACGGCGCTACCACGTATTACAACAAGGTCACGCCCGAATTGTGCGCTGCGCAAAACGGGTCGTTTATCAAAGGCACCTGGTGGTATGTGTTTGCCCCCATCGCCCTGGCTTTCGCCCTGTCGTATACGCATGGCATCTTCACCGGCCTGTTCTGGGACGTCGTCGGTCTCAAGGCAAAAAAATAAGGAATAAACGTGGAACACGGCATGGAACTGATCAACTTCATTGAAATTACACCCGTCACCGCCATCCTGCTCGTTCTGGTGGGCTTCGTCGGCGGCATGGTGTCGGGCTTCATCGGATCGGGCGGCGCCTTCGTGCTCACCCCGGCCATGATGACCCTCGGCGCGCCCGGCATCGTCGCGGTGGCCTCCAACATCTGTCACAAATTCCCCAAGGCACTGGTCGGCGCGGTCAAGCGCAACAAGTATGGCCAGGTGGACATCAAGCTGGGATTGGTGCTGGGCCTGTTCGCCGAAGGGGGCGTCCTGTTCGGCAAGTCCGTGATGACCCAGATCAAGAACACCTTCGGCACGGTCGGCACCGACCTCTACGTTTCGGGGATGTTCGTCGTCACGCTGGCCATCGTCGGCGGCTTCGTGCTCAAGGACTACCGCAAGCTGAAAGCGATCGATGAGGCCGGCGACGGCAGCGAGCAGATCACGCCGATCACCAAGCTGGCGCGCTGGGTGCAGTCGGTGAAAATCCCCGGCACGATGATCTATTCGAAGGGCGCACAGGCCGAGATCTCGATCCTGTTCCTCGTGCCGATCGGCTTCGCTACCGGCTTCCTGGCGTCGGCCATTGCGGTAGGCGGCTTCATCGGCGTCCCGGCGATGATCTACATCCTCGGCGTGCCGGCGATCATGGCATCCGCCACCGAGCTCGTCATCGCCTTCATCATGGGCCTGGGCGGCACGATCTTCTATGGCCTCGAAGGCGCGGTCGACATCCGCCTGGCCATGCTGATCCTGCTGGGCTCGCTGTTCGGCATCCAGGTCGGCGCCATCGGGACGACCTACGTGAAGGACTATCAGGTCAAGTTCACCATGGCGGTGATCATGCTGACCGTGCTGTTCTCGCGCTTCTTCTATATCCCCGGCTACCTCGGCCAGCTCGGCATGATCGAGCCGCTGTCCGAATCCACCGTGCAGATCCTCAAGTGGATCGGCGACGGCGTGCTGGCACTGGCTCTGATCGTGGGTGCATATACGGTCCTGTCCGCCCTCTTCAAGGGAATGAAGGCGCACAAGGAAAAACAGGCCGTTCTGGCTCGCGTCGAAGCGGCTGACTGAACAAGCGAGGAGATAACCATGTCAACCAACACGCTCACCGAAACCGGAAACCTGAGCCGGGTCCTGGTCGCCACCGACGGATCCGACGAGTCCGCCGGCGCCATTCGCACCGGCGTCGCCCTGTCCATGGCCCATGGCGCCCGCCTGATCGGCCTGTCCATCGCGCTCGACAATCCCGAATACAGCACCTTCGTGCCCAATCTGCAGGAAGTCGCCGAGCAGCACGCGCGCGAAGCGCTCAAGTCATTTGTCGAGGAAGCGGGCGAGAGCGCCGAAACCGCGATCCGCGAGGCGACCGATTCCGCCCAGGGCATCGTCGAGGCCGCCACCGAGTTCGGCGCCGACATCATCGTGATGGGCCAGCACAACAAGGGCAGCCTGGCGCGCCTGATGGTGGGCGACACCACGGCCAGCGTGATCGGCCACGCCGTCTGCCCGGTGCTGGTGGCACCGCGCGCGGCCCACTTGTGGGAGAAGCATATCCTGCTGGCCACCGACGGCTCGCCGCACAGCGAAGCCGCCACCGAGGCTGCCGGCCGAATTGCGCGGCAGGCACGCTTGCCGATCAGCGTGGTGTCCGTCGTCACCAGCAGCCACAACGACGAGCGACGCTCGGAAGCCGAACGCGCGGTCGCCGCTGCAGTGGAACGCCTCAAGGGCCTGGGCCTGCAAGCCGAGGGCCAGGTGGCTGAAGGCCGGCCGGACGATGCCATCATCAAGACCGCTGAAGCGGCAGGCGCCGATCTCATCGTAGTGGGCAGCCATGGTCGCACCGGATTGACGAAAGTTCTGCTGGGCAGCGTGGCCGAGCGAGTCATCGGGCATTCACCCTGTCCGGTTCTGGTCGTCAGATCCTGAGATCGATTCCACAAAACTGGGGCCGTGCGGGATAATCCCGTACGGCCCTTTTGCATTCCGGAGTTCAAACATGATCCGCAGAAATCCTTCCGGGCACCTGCCCGTGGTTCACGACAGCGCTTTCGTGGACCCCACCGCCATCCTGTGCGGCAAGGTCATCGTCGAGGAGAACGTATTCATCGGGCCTTATGCCGTCATCCGCGCCGACGAGGTGGACGACAAGGGCGAGATGGAAGCCATCGTCATCGGTGCCAATTCCAACATCCAGGATGGCGTGGTGATCCATTGCAAGGCCGGCGGCGGCGTCAATATCGGCCGCGGCACCTCGATCGCCCACCGCTCCATCGTGCACGGCCCCTGCACCGTCGGCGACCATGTATTCGTCGGTTTCAACTCGGTGCTGTTCAACTGCGTGGTCGGCAGCCACTCCGTGATCCGTCACAACTCCGTGGTCGAAGGCTGCGAGGTCCCGCACAGCTTCTACATCCCGTCGACCGCCAACATCCACTCCGACGAGGATTTGCTGACCATCAAGCGCGTGACGCCCGATGCGGCCAGCTTCTCGGAAAGCGTGACGCAGGCGAACAACGAGCTGGTCAAGGGCTACAAGCGCATCCGCAACGAGTTCTGACGCGCTGACATGATCGCCGCGCTGGAATCCTGGCGAGCCGGACTGTTTCACCGCAGCCATCTGATGCGCAATATCGGCGCCGGCCTGGTGGTCGGCGTGGTGGCGCTGCCGCTGGCCATGGCGTTCGCGATCGCCAGCGGCGCGCGGCCGGAACAGGGCATCTACACCGGCATCGTCGCCGGCGTGCTGGCGGCGCTGTTCGGCAGCTCGCGGGTATCCATCAGCGGGCCGACCGGTGCGTTCATCGTGATCCTCGCAGGCATCACCGCGCAATATGGCATCGACGGCCTGCAGATCGCCAGCCTGATGGCCGGACTGATCCTGCTGGGGATGGGGCTGGTGAAGCTGGGCGGCATCATCCGCTTCATCCCCACCCCGGTGATCACCGGCTTCACCGCCGGCATCGCGGTCATCATTTTCGTCGGCCAATGGAAGGATTTCTTCGGACTGCAACCCGTCGCCTCCGGCCAGCACTTCCATGAGAAGCTGATAGCACTGATCGAGGCTATGCCGGGCCTGGACCTGCCGACCACGCTGCTCGCGCTCGGCGCGCTCGCCATTGTGGTCATTGCGCCGCGCCTCACCCGGCGCATTCCCAGCCCGCTCATCGCCATGCTCGCCGTCACCCTGGCGCATGCATACTGGCAGTTCGACGGCGTCGCCACCATCGGCAGCGCCTTCGGCGGCATCCCCGCCGGCCTGCCCGAACTGCACCTGCCTCAGGTCACGTTTGCGCGCGTGCTGGAACTGCTCGGTCCCGCCTTCACCATCGCCATGCTGGGTGCGATCGAATCGCTCTTGTGCGCGGTGGTCGCCGACGGCATGATCGGCACCCGCCACGATCCCAACCAGGAACTGGTCGGACAGGGCATCGCCAACATCGCCGCGCCGATTTTCGGCGGTTTTGCTGCCACCGGCGCCATCGCCCGCACCGCCACCAACATCCGCAACGGCGGTGACAGCCCGCTCGCCAGCATCGTGCACGCGCTGGTCCTGCTCGCCGTCATCGTCGCGCTGGCGCCGCTGGCGGCGCACATCCCGCTCGCCGCGCTGGCCGCGATCCTGTTCGTGGTGGCGTGGAACATGAGCGAGGCCCGGCATTTCACCGACCTGCTGCGCCACGCCCCGGTCAACGACAAGGCGCTGCTGCTCATCACCTTCCTGCTCACGGTGTTCGCCGATCTCGTCATCGCCGTCAACGTCGGCGTGCTGCTGGCTGCACTGCTGTTCATGAAACGCATGAGCGAAACCGTGCGCATCGAGGGCGAGAGCGAGGCCAGCCTAGCCGCGCTGTGCCCGGTGGGGGTCCCCGCCGGGGTGCAGATCTATTCGATCGACGGCCCGCTGTTTTTCGGCGCCGCCGCCACCTTCGAGCGCACGCTGGCAGGCCTGCATGACCAGGCGCGCGTGGTGATCCTCCGGCTGGGGCGGGTGCCGTTCGCCGACGCCACCGCCATGCATGCGCTGGCCGACGTGGTGCGCCACTTCCAGCAGCGCCACATCAGCGTGCGGGTGTGCGAGGCGAATCCGCGGCTGGCGCAGAAACTTCTGGATTTCGGGCTGATGGACAAGCTCGGGCAGCGGGATGCGTCGGTCAGCGTACTGGATGTGCTGGCTGAAATAGACATGCACTGATTCCCGCTTGCGGGGCGAAGCGCCCTGAGCCGCCCCCATTTCACCTCAGCAGAGGCGAGCCCGGGCTTGGAAAATTCGCCTATGCCTTGGCCTTGGGTTTCCTGCCCGGACTGGCGGTCGGGATATAGCCTGCGATCCGGCACAACATCCCTTCGACTTTCTGGCCCTTGACGAATCGCGTCGAATGGCACGCGATGATGTCCCCCTTTTTCGCCAGCTCGGCCAGATACTGCCGCACGTCTTCCAGCGGGAGTCGGGTCGCGGCGGCAATCTCGGTATCGAGCTGCTCGCCCCGGCTTTTCAGGTACTTGTGGATCTTCTGCATGTCTGGGACACCTGGTTTCATGAATGGCAAGACCTTAGCGGCAGGACGCTTTCTTCGCCCAGCGCAGTTCAGCGCCCTCGCGCAGGCTGTGGATGATGGCGGCAAAGTCGAGCGGGAACCGGCCGGCGAGCACAGCCGCCCGTTCTTCCAGCTGTTCCCAGTCGAGGGCGCAGCCGGCATCGGCAAATGCAAAGGCAATATGGTTGTCGCCGCCGGGTACCGTTCCCACCTGCACGCGCCCCTCGAAGGCCTCGTTCAGCAGGGTCAGGTGTCGGGACCAGTATTTCCTCGGCCCGGCAAAATTGGTGACGAGCAGTCCGCCCGGCCGCAGCCGGCGACGTGCAGCCCGATAGAAGCCGCGGTTGAGGAAAGCCGGGGCGATGCCTTCGGAATCGAAGCCGTCCAGCAGCAGCACGTCAGCATCGCCTTCGGCGGCGGGCAGATACTCGGCCGCATCGGCCTGGATAATCACAAGGCGCGGGTCGTCGGGAACGCCGAACGCCTCGCGCAGGGCGATGACGTCGGGATTCACCTCGACCACGCTCAGCTGCGCATGCGGCAGGTGGCGGTAGCAGAACTTGGCCAGCGAACCTCCCCCCAGGCCGACCATCAGCACATGGGCGGGGTCCTGCACGAACAGCAGAAAGGCCATCATCTTGCGGGTGTAGGCAAACTCGAGGGCAAAGGGATCGTCGAGGCGCATCGAGCTCTGGATATACCCCAGGCTGAAATACAGCCGCCGCGTCCGTTCGTCTTCGATGATGAAAGGCTTGCCGTAGCAACCGGTCACGATCTGGGCGCAGAGCTCATCCGGGTCGCACGGCTCCGACTCGAGCAGGATCAGACTGCCGCGCTCGCCCAGGCCATTCAGGACCTTGCCGGGCAGTTCCAGCAGCGGGGTGCTCAGTGGCAGGGCTTGATTGCTCATCGGTCTTTCTCGATTGCTTCCGCGCCGTCATCGGATTGCAGAGAAAGGCGGCACGCAGGGCCTTCGCAAAGCCGCCCTGCAAGGGTAGCAGCCGGATTCACTGCCTGCTGGTAAGGGTAGGCGAAGTTTGGCCTCCGCTGTAAACACGCATATTACATGGTATTTTTATGATAATCTAGTTATCATTGTGCACACATCAAATGCACATACCGGCCTTCCATGGAAAACCGCTCCGCCCGACTGACGCTCCTGATCGATCCGAGAAAAAAGCAGCTCTTCGAGGATATCTGCGCCCAGCAGGATCTCACCCCGTCACAAGTGGTGCGCAGGCTGATCCACCAATACATCCTCGAACACGCGGGAACGCGCGAGCTGCCGGAATGGCTGACGACTACCGCCGCCCGGGACAGGTCGCAGTGAAAGCCACATTCATCCGCCGATTCCAGGCAGAAATGAGTCCCGACAGCCGGACCCTGCACTTCATTCGGCGACACATTCCAACATTCGAGTGCGAACCCGGATGCCATGACTGCTGCGGACCCGTGACCGCATCGAGTGAGGAAATGGCCCGGCTCCCGCTCAAAAGCGAAGCGGAACATGCGGCAGCGCTTAACGAGTTGAGCTGTCCGCATCTGGGCGAGCAGGGCTGCCAGGTTTATGCGGAACGCCCGCTCATCTGCCGCCTGTTCGGCACAACGCCGCGGCTCGCCTGCCCGAACGGCAAGCGCCCCGCGACGATGATCGACCCTCGCGTCGAGCAGCAGATCTACCGGTATTTCGAGACCACGCGCCATGTGCTGGTCTGATCCGCACGCCCTCATCGCGCCGTGACGACGCAGCCGTTCTATTTCTGGGAAGACGGGACGCTGGTGCTCAACGTGCTGGGCAAGCCCAGCTCGAAACAGGATGCCATCGGCAAGCCCAAGGGCCATCAACTCAGGATCAGTGTCACCGCCGCCCCGGTCGCAGGCCGGGCAACGGATCACATGGTGCGGTTTCTGGCGGGGGAGTTCGGCGTGACCACGAACGACATCGAAGTCGTTTTCGGCCGCATGAACGTGAACAAGCAGTTGCGCATCCAGTCTCCCAAACGGCTGCCGGCAGTCATCGCCCAACAAGCGTTGGTCTGACGACAGTCGGGCGGCCCGCCCGGGAACCTAGCGCGTCAGACCCGCATACAGCATCGGCAATTTCTCCGGCAGCCGCTGCACGTGATCGACCACCATGAAGTTCTTCTGCCCGAAGATGCGCGACACGTAGTTGTCGGCGCGCGGATCGAGGCTCATGCAGTAGGTCGTGACGCCCTCGCGGGCGACTTCCTCCACCGCCTTCTTGGTGTCGTAGCGCAGGTACTGCGGATCGCGCACGTCGATGTCGGCCGGCTCGCCGTCGGTGATCACGATCAGGAGTTTCTTCGCCGAGCGCTGTAATTTCAAATGATGGCCGGCATGGCGGATCGCCGCGCCCATGCGGGTCGACAGCTGGCCGGTCATGCCGGCGAGCTTCGCCTTCGGCCCTTCGTCCCAGTGCTGGTCGAAGTCCTTGAAGCGGTAGTACTCGACGTCGTGGCGGCCGTCCGAGCAGAAGCCGTGGATGGCGAACGGGTCGCCCACCTTGTTGATCGCGTCGGCCAGGAGCACGCAGGCCTGGCGGGTGAGATCGAGCACGCTGTATTCCTGATCCTGCACCGTCTCGTTGGTCGATTCCGACAGGTCGAGCAGCACCAGGATCGAGAAGTCGCGCGTCTTGCGCACCGAACGCATCATGATGCGCGGGTCGGGCTGGTTGCCGAGACGGATGTCGATGAAGCTCTGGATCGCCGCGTTGATGTCGATCTCGTCGCCGTCCTCCAG
>JAIBFE010000306.1 GCA_019459705.1 Thiobacillus sp.
ACCGTTTCGGTCAAGAGCTTGTAAGCGCGCGCGCAGATTTCGGTCTTGCGCGCGTAGGTGTCGGCCTGGCCGGTTTCGTCGAAGGCAATCACGATCACCGCCGCGCCGTAGCGCAGGCACAGCTTGGCACGCTCGATGAACTCGGCCTCGCCTTCCTTCATCGAGATCGAGTTGACGATGCCCTTGCCCTGGATGCACTTGAGGCCGGCCTCGATCACACTCCATTTCGACGAGTCGATCATGATCGGCACCCGCGCGATGTCGGGCTCCGAGGCAATCAGGAGCAGGAAGCGCACCATCGCCGCCTCGGCGTCGAGCATGCCCTCGTCCATGTTGATGTCGATCACCTGGGCGCCGTTTTCCACCTGCTGGCGTGCCACCGACAGCGCGTCGTCGTAACGGCCTTCGAGAATCATCCGGGCGAAGGCTTTCGACCCGGTGACGTTGGTGCGCTCACCGACGTTGACGAACAGCGAGTCCTTGCCGACGTTGAACGGCTCCAGTCCAGACAGGCGCATCGCCGGTTCCAGCACCGGCGGCACGCGTGGGGCGACGCCTTCGACGGCTTTGGCAATCGCCGCAATGTGCGCCGGCGAGGTGCCGCAGCAGCCGCCGACGATGTTCAGCAAGCCCGAACGTGCCCATTCGCCGATGTGCACCGCCATCTCGGCGCCGTCCATGTCGTATTCGCCGAAGGCGTTGGGCAGGCCGGCGTTGGGGTGGGCCGAGATGAAGACGTCGGCCTTGCTGGAGAGCTCCTCGACGTACTGGCGCAGCAGATCGGGGCCGAGCGCGCAGTTCAGGCCAATCGACAGCGGCCTGGCGTGGCGCACCGAACTCCAGAACGCCTCGCCGGTCTGGCCCGACAGCGTGCGCCCGGAGGCATCGGTGATGGTGCCGGAGATCATCACCGGCAGCCGCATGGCGTTGGCATCGAAGTATTCCTCGATGGCAAACAGTGCCGCCTTGGCGTTCAGCGTGTCGAAAATCGTCTCGACCATCAGGATGTCGGCGCCGCCCTTAACCAGGCCGTCGATCGCTTCCAGATAGGCCACGCGCAGCTGGTCGAATGTCACGTTGCGGTAGCCCGGATCGTTGACGTCCGGCGAAATCGTCGCGGTGCGCGAGGTCGGCCCCAGCACGCCGGCGACGAAGCGCGGCTTGTCCGGATTGACCGCAGTCGCTTCGTCGGCGGCCTCGCGCGCCAGTCGGGCGGCGGCGAAATTGAGCTCCGGCACCAGATGCTCCATGTGGTAGTCCGCCATGGAGATCGAGGTGGCGTTGAAGCTGTTGGTCTCGAGGATGTCGGCGCCGGCGGCCAGGTACTTGGCGTGGATTTCCTTGATGATGTGCGGCTGCGTCAGACACAGCAGATCGTTGTTGCCCTTGAGGTCGTGCGCAAAATCGGCGAAGCGTTCGCCGCGATAGTCCGCCTCGCCGAGCGTGTAGGACTGGATCATCGTCCCCATCGCGCCGTCGAGAACGAGGATGCGTTGGGCGAGCAGGGAGCGGAGCAATTCGGCGCGGGACATGGGGCAGGGTCGGTCAGGCAAAACACGCATTATATAAGGTGTGCCATCCGCGCCCCGGGGTCGGTCTGCCGACAGACTGGTCGGATTCTCGACGTCTGTCCCGGCTTGAGACCCGTTCGAGGCACGCTGGCACAGGCAGCGATCCGGGTACGAAACTTGCCAAATGCTCGTGATGACATTTGGTGGAGCCAAAATGACCCTGCCCCGTTTGCTGGCGATCGTGCTGACCGGCGCACTGCTTGCGCCGCTCGCCCATGCCGACTCTGCCGAGAAGGCGTCCCGCTATTACGAGGATGCGCTGCAGCGCTACGAGCGCCGCGACGACGCCGGCGCGATCATCCAGCTCAAGAACGCGCTCAAGGAAGATGCGCGCATGCTGCCGGCGCTGGTCCTGCTGGGGCAGGCGCACTTGCGCCGCGGCGAGCCGGCGGCGGCCGAGCGCGTGTTTGCGGACGCCGAAAGACTGGGCGTTGCGCGTGCCCAGATTGCCGTTTACCAGGCGCAGGCTTATCTGGATCAGGGGAAATACCGCGCCTTGATCGAGAAATTCGGTGCGGACGGCCTGCCGCAGCAGGCGCGGCTCGACATGCTGCTGTTGCGCGCACGCGCACAGATCGCGCTCAGCCAGTACGATGGCGCCATGACGAGCGCCAAGCTCGCCGAGCTGGTCAAGGGCGGCGAAGTGCGCGCGCTGGCCTTGCAGGCGCAGATCCACCTCAATGCCGGCCGCCCGCAGGATGCGCGTGCCGCCGCCCAGCGCGCCCTGCAGATCGACCCCCGCAGCGGCGACGCCCTCAACGTGCTCGCGTCGATCGCGCACGCGCAGGGTGATTTGCAGACCGCCGCGCGCGACTACGGGCGCGCGCTGGACATCCAGCCGATGAACGTCGATGCACGGCTGGCGCGTGCCGCGATTTACCTCGACCTCAAGCGCGACAATGAGGCCAAGATCGACATCGATTACCTGCAAAAGCATTTCGGCGCCGATCCGCGCGGCGCCTACCTGCGCGCACTCTATTTCAGCCGCAAGGGCGACGCCGCCAGCGCACGCAAGGCCCTGCAGGATGTGACGCGCACCCTCGGCGAACTGTCACCGGAATTCCTGGCCGGTAGCGAGCAGTTGCAAATGCTGGGCGGCCTGGCGCACCATGCCCTGGGCGAGTTCGAGCGCGCCAAGACCTATCTGGGCGCGTATCTCGACAAGCACCCGAGCGAAGCGGGCGCGCGCAAGCTGCTCGGCAGCATCTACCTGTCCGAGCGCCAGTACGAGCGCGCCATCGCCATGCTGCAGCCTGCCTTGCGCGCCCATCCCGACGACGCGCGCGTCCTCGCCATGCTGGGCACCGCCTACATGGGGCTGGGCAATCACGGCAAGGCGACGCTGCTGCTTCAGGAGGCTGCGCAGGCGAGCGACAGCCCGGACATCCAGACCAGCCTCGGCATCAGCCTGCTCAGTGCGGGCCAGAAGGACGCCGGCTTCGACGCCCTGCAGCGCGCCTACCGGCAGGGCCCCGCCAATTCGCAGACCGGCGTGCCGCTGGCGCTGGCCTATCTCAAGCGCGGCGAAGCGGCGCGCGCGGTGGAAATTGCCGAGGCCATTCTCAAGCGCGAGCCCGGCAATATCGCCACCCGCAACCTGCTCGGTGTCGCCAGACTCGCCGCCGGCGACCGCGCGGGCGCGCGTGCCGCCTACGTGGCGGTCATCAAGGCTGCACCGAGCTTCTATCCCGCACACCTCAACCTGGCCCGCCTGGACGAAGCCGACGGCCAGATCGACAAGGCCCGGCAACGCTACCTAGGGATCCTGAAAGTCGTGCCGAACCACCTCGACGCCATGCTCGAACTGGCGCGCCTGGAGGAAAGCGCGGGGCGCTACGCCGAAGCCATCCGCTGGCTTGAAAAAGCGGACAGCCTGCACAGCAAGGATGTGCGGCCGAAGCTCGCGCTGCATGGGGTTTATCTGCGGCGCGGCCAGGCAAGCCAGTCGCTTGAAGCCGCCAAGGCCGCGCAGGCCGTCGCGCCCAATCACCCCGGCACCCTGCTCGCGCTGGCGGAGAGCCAGGCCGCCCTTGGCAACAACGACCCAGCGCGCGCGGCCTTGCGGCGGCTGACCCAGGTCGCGGCTTTCAATGCCGCCTGGCTGGTGCGCTGCGCGGCCGTCCAGGCGCGTATCGGCGATGTCGAAGGGGCGGAATTCAGCCTCGCCAAAGCCCTGCTGGCCGACGCGAGCTATCGCCCGG
This sequence comes from Thiobacillus sp., assembly GCA_019459705.1. GTDB lineage: Bacteria > Pseudomonadota > Gammaproteobacteria > Burkholderiales > Thiobacillaceae > Thiobacillus. Next base: position 3,773 of record JAIBFE010000306.1, read on the forward strand.
CGCGCGTGCTGGCCGCCCGCCTCAACGCCCAGCAGGGCAAGCTGGGCGAAGCCGAAAAGCAGATCCAGACCTTGCTCGGCCAGGGCGGCAATCAGGCCGATGCCTTGCGCCTGCTGGGTGAACTGCGATTGGTCCAGCAACGCAAGCCCGAAGCGGTCGACGCCTACCGCAAGGCCTACGCCGCCGATTCCAGCGGCGATAGCCTGTTCGGTCTGTACGGCGCCCTCATGGCCTCGGGCCAGCCCCGCGAAGCGGCCCGCCTGATGGCGGCGTGGCGGACGCGCTACCCGGCCGATCGCGCCGCCGCGCATGCGCTGGGCGAAGCCTGGCTGGCGCTGGGCGACCTGCCCCAGGCCGGCGCCGTTTACGCGGAACTCGTGCGCGGCGACGACAAGGACGCGCGGGCGCACAACAATCTGGCCAACGTGTTGTTGCACCAGGGCAATCCCGCCGGCGCGCTGAAACACGCCGAACGCGCGCGCGCGCTGGCGCCGAACCAGCCCCAGGTCAACGACACGCTGGGATGGGTACTGGTACGGCAGAGCCAGGTCGACAAGGGACTGCGCTATCTGCGCGAGGCGGCATTGCGTGCGCCGGACGACCCTGAAATCCGGGCGCATCTGGAGCAGGCGCTGGGAAGGCAGCGCCGCTAGGCCGGTGGCGTCGGATTTTTTTACATCGCATGCAAGCGGCTTGATGTGGTCTTTATTTAATTTATTGAAACAATTAGATATATTTTTTGGGCATCAAATTTGCTGTAGTCGGGATGACCAACAAAACCCGCGGAGTACGCAATGAAAATCGACAATAAAACAGTTGCCATGCTGGCCGGCCTGGCGATCATGGGCGCAACCGGAGCGGCTTCGGCGGCTACCTGGGTCTTCAACAACACCAGTACCTATACCTATCCACAGGGCGGCGTGACGGCGACGGCGTCCGCCTGGGGGAATACGGCAAATGGATCGGCCGGCACGAACACGGTGCTGCAAAGCGGGTTCCTGACCTACAACGGCAGCAGCGGCCTTGGCGTCATGAACAATGACTGCCAATCATCCACTGGATACCCCTGTCCTGCAGGAACAAGTGGCGACCAAGGGGATAACTATGAGTCGAAGCCCCCCGAGCATGCGATCGACAACGACCAGCGCAAGGATTCCATCCTGTTCACGTTCAGCGGCGACAAGGTCAATCTCGGTTCCACCTATTTTGGCTGGGTGAGCGGCGATACCGGCTACGGTGACTCCGACTTTTCGGTGTATGCCTACACCGGGGCCGGCGTGGGCACACTTGCCGGTTTGACTTACACCGATGCATCCATGGCGACCGCGGGCTGGACCCTGGTCGGGCACCACGGCGGAGGCAGCAGCACGGGCTGGAAAACCATCAATGCCACCGACATCTACTCCAGCTACTGGCTGATCGGTGCGAATAACGGCGCCAACGACTCCAAGAAGGACGCCTTCAAGCTGCTGAAGGTCGCAGGCACCACCTGTACCGACAATCCGGGCGGCAATGGCTGCGGCGGCGGCGGTGGCGGTCCGGTTCCCGAACCCGGCACCCTGTTGCTGCTCGGCGCCGGACTTCTTGGCTTGACCCGCACGCTGCGTCGCTCCCCGAGCTGATCGAAAGAATGCTTGCAAAAACCCCGCTTCGGCGGGGTTTTTATATTGCGTGTGTTTTGCGCGAAACATTGGTGACAGCGCCACCTGCTGCTAGGGTGAAGCATGTTATTGCGGAGTGGCCCATGAAAGTACTCAGTCCGACCGAAGCCCACGCTTTTTTGCAGACGCACCCCGAAGCGGTGTTTATCGATTGCCGTTCGGAGATCGAATACCTGTTCGTCGGCCATCCCGTTGGGGCGATCCACATCGCCTGGCAGGACGGCCCGGACTGGGACGTGAACCCCGATTTTCTCGGCCACGCACGCAAGGCCGCGTCGGCCAATCGCCCGGTGGTGCTGATCTGCCGTTCCGGCCGGCGTTCGGCGGATGCCGGACGTTATCTCGAAAAATATGGCTTCCCCGAGGTGTACAACATCGTGCACGGATTCGAAGGGGACATGGATGAAACGCGCCACCGCAGCACGAGAAATGGCTGGCGCTTCGACGGCTTGCCATGGGAGCAGACTTGACCGGGTATTTCAGCATGCCGCCTTCAGCCTGGCGCATGGCGGTGGCGGCATGCATGTCGCTCACCGGCGCCGGTTGCGCAAGCCTCCCCGACGCCGCGCTCGAAATGGAAACGCCCCACACCCAGGTGGTGGTGTTTGAAGGCGCGCGCGGCCCTGTCTCCGCAGGCAGGAGCGCCGCCATCATCGATAAACTCGAGGGCGCATCCGGCGATATCGACATCCTGCAGAAGCACCTGGCCCTGGAACAGGCAATCAACCTCGACAGCCCGCTGGTGCTGGGCAACAAGCTGACCCTGCTGGAGGACGGTCCCGCGACCTACGGGGCGATGTTCGCCGCCATGCGGGCAGCCAAGGACCATATCCATCTAGAAACCTACATTTTTGAAGCCGACGACATCGGCCAGCAGTTCGCCGAGCTGCTGCTGGCAAAACAGGCCACCGGCGTCCAGGTCAACCTGATTTACGACAGCGTCGGTTGCCTGAATACGCCCAAGGAATTTTTCGAGCGCCTGAGCGCCGGCGGCATCCAGGTGCTCGAATACAATCCGGTCAATCCGCTGGCCGGTAGAAAGAAGGAATGGCTGCTCAACAATCGCGACCACCGCAAGTTGCTGGTGGTCGACGGCCGCACCGCCTTCATCGGCGGCATCAATATCAGCGAAACCTATTCCAGCGGTTCCTCCAGGCGGTCAGCCCGTAAACCGGCGGCCAATGTTCCAGGATGGCGAGACACCCACCTGCAGATCGAAGGGCCGGTGGTGGCCGAATTCCAGAAGCTGTTCCTGGACACCTGGAGCAAGCAGAAGGGCCCGCCGCTGGCCGGGAAAAACCACTTCCCCACACTCGACAAGCTGGGCGACGAGATCGTGCGCGCCATCGGCAGCGTCTCCGACGATCCCGGCAGCCCGATCTATCTCACGTTGCTGTCGGCCATCGAGCATGCGGAACAGCAGGTGCATATCACCAACGCCTACTTCGCACCCGATCCGCAATTCCTCAAGGCCCTGACCGATTCGGCGCAACGCGGCGTCGAGGTGAAGCTGGTGTTGCCGAGCCAGACTGATTCCTGGGCGGTGTTTCACGCCGGGCGCTCGCATTATTCGAAGTTGTTGCGCGCCGGCGTGAAGATCTACGAGCGGCGCGGCGCGGTGATGCATTCCAAGACCGCCTCCATCGACGGCGTCTGGTCGACCATCGGTTCGACCAATCTGGATTGGCGCAGCTTCCTGCACAACGACGAAATCAATGCGGCGATCCTGGGGCGCGATTTTGCCCGGCAAATGGATGCCATGTTTGCCCGGGATCTGGCGGAGTCCGATGCCATCGATCTTGAGCGGTGGGAACAGCGGTCGCTGCTGTTGCGATTGAAAGAGGGGGCGGCGCGGCTCGCCGAATATTGGCTGTAGCAATGGCCTGCCCGACAGGGTGGCGCAGCTTGTTCGCGCTGAATCAGAAGAGGTGCTGTGTCCGGACAGAGACTTACCACGGGTCCTGGAACAGCAAGGCACGTCGCTTCACGCGCAGATTCCCCTCCCAGTCACACGCCCTTGAGTTGCAGCGATAGCGGCTGACGCTGCTGAACATGCTTGCGAGCAAATCGACAAGCCGACGCGGTATGCGGGTGGTGGCGCCGTTACAGCGGGGGCACGCGCATCCGGGCGAGGCATAGCTGGCGAACTCGGGCCGACTGCTACCACGTGAAGTCGGCGCATTCATGACGTCGGAATCCAGGGTCATGCAGAATCCGCCGGACGGTTGTCCTTGTTGCGCAGTTCAAAGTGCTTGATCTGCGCTTCGGCTTCGTCCTGCGTGATGCCGTAGGCCTCCTGGATCTTGCCCGCCAGTTCGGTACGCTTGCCGGCGATCACATTGAGGTGATCGTCGGTGAGCTTGCCCCACTGTGCCTTCACTTCGCCCTTGAATTGTTTCCAGTTGCCTTCAACGATATTCCAGTTCATGTCCACTCCTTCAGTTCGCACCCCGACTGGCGAAATAGCCAGTCGGGTTTATTTCCTTACGGCCACGTCGTGAGCCGGTCGATTGCGAATCACTGGCCAAACTTCACTTTCGCTTCATTCACGCAAACAGCCTTCGCATTGCCTGCATAGGCGTCGCACTTTTCCTTTGCCACCTTGTACTGGGCGCCAAGCTTGTCTTCCGTGGCGTCCTTGCGGGCATCGGCCGACTTCTCGTTGGCGCTGGCGTTTGCGTCCGCGGTCTTCATCTGTGCCGTGGCGTCGGCCTTGGCGGCAGTCTCCGTGGACTTCGCCTCCTTCATGCAGACATCCTTTGTGTTGCCGGCCCTGTCGTCGCAGCGTTCCTTCGCCAGTTCATACTCGGCATCCGCCCTGACAACGCGCGCCTGGTAGCGGGTCTCGGAGGTGGGCTTGTAGGCGGCTTCGAGTTCGGCCAGCGCGACCTTCTCGTTGCCTTTGGCGCCGGCCATGCAGATGTCGTTCGGATTGCCGGACAGCGAATCGCAACTCGCCTTGGCCAGCTTGTAATCAGATGCGATCTTGTCCTTGACGGACAGGTAGTCGTCTTTCGACACGTTTTGCGCCATGGCGCCGGCGCTGAACGTGAGGCTGACCGCAAGTGCGATCGCATGGATGTTGAGTGTGTTCACTGATGTTCCTTTGCTTCTCTTTGCCAAGAGCGCGCTGTTTCAGGCAGTGCGCTTTGCCACGATGCAGACATTGCACGCATGTTGACTTCGATGCTTGAAGCTTATGGAGAGCCGCTTTCAGCGTCTGTCTGCTGACGCACACAGAGGGCAATCGGGCGCCACTCCGGTCGCCACGCCAAGCGCAGCCTGTTTGTGCGCTGTCGCCTATCGCCCAGGCGAAACCTCTATACTGGGAATGCCTTGTGCATCCGATCCGGTCACCTCGGTGAGACGGTTCGATCATTGCCAAACATATAAAGAGGGAGACTGCTCTTGAACGACCCGCATGACCCCCGCCAGAACCACCTCCTTGCAGCGCTGCCGGCGGATGAATATGCGCGCCTGCTTCCCGATCTGGAAGGCGTTCCGATGCCGCTCGGCCATGTGCTCTACGAGCCGGGGGTGCCGATGCGCCACGTCTATTTCCCCACCACCTCGATCGTGTCCCTGCTCTACGTCATGGAGGATGGCGCATCGGCGGAAATCGCGGTGGTCGGCAACGAGGGCATCGTCGGCGTCTCGCTCTTCATGGGTGGCGAGTCCACCACCAGCCGTGCGGTCGTGCAAAGCGACGGCTACGCCTACCGGCTGAAAGCGCAAGTGCTGAAGAACGAGTTCTTTCGCGGCGGACCGATGCAGCGGCTGTTGCTGCGCTACACTCAGGCGCTGCTGACGCAGATGGCGCAGACGGCGGTGTGCAACCGTCACCATACACTCGACCAGCAGTTTTGCCGCTGGCTACTGCTGAGTCTCGACCGCCTGTCCTCCAACGAACTGGTCATGACCCAGGAATTGATCGCCAATATGCTCGGGGTGCGTCGCGAGGGCGTCACCGAGGCCGCCGGCAACGTGCAGCGGGCCGGCCTGATTTCATACAACCGTGGCCGCATCACCGTGCTCGACCGGCCGGGCCTGGAGGCGCGGGCCTGCGAGTGCTATGCAGTGGTCAAGAAGGAATTCGACCGCCTGCTCCCCTACGTAATCGATCGGTAAACCAGATGCCCGGGGGCGGTTCTCACTCGAACCCGCGGCGCGCATCACCCTGACGGACAGACTGGCTTTGTGCGCTACCGTCCAGACAAGTATCAGGTTTCACGCCACGCTGCGATATGCCTATCCTGGGAAAGACGCTACGCCCCGGGTTCGCAACCGGCTTCGGCATGGCATCGCCGCCAGCTTGCCGGGTTCCTCACCCTCAGGAGTGTCCACGTGCCGCGCACCCAGTCTGTCCCTGCCACCAATCGCCTGCTCGAAGCCTTGCCGGGCAAGGTTCGCCAGCGTTTTCTGGCAGGGTGCGAGCCGGTCGAGCTGGGTTTTGCCGACGTCCTGGCTGAACCGGGCGAGCGTATTCGTCATGTTTACTTTCCAACAGAAAGCTTCGTCTCCCTGACCACGCCGGTCGATGGCTGCTCCAGCCTGGAGGTGGGCCTGGTCGGCGACGAAGGCATGCTCGGGGTCACCCTCATCCTCGGAGTAGATGTGTCGCCACTGCATGCCGTGGTGCAGGGTGCCGGACCGGCGCTGCGGATGAAGGCCGCGACGTTTCGACGCGAACTCGGATTGAGCCCCGCATTGCAGCGGGAACTGAAGCGCTACCTCTATGTGGTGATGGGCCAGATTGCGCAAACCGCAGCCTGCACCCGTTTCCATGTGGTCGAGGCGCGACTCGCCCGCTGGCTCCTGATGACGGAGGACCGGGCGCACTCGGACGCGTTTCATGTCACGCATGAATTCCTCGCCTTCATGCTCGGCGTGCGCCGCGTCGGCGTCACCAAGGCCGCCTGCGCGCTGCAGGATCGCAAACTGATCAGCTATCGCCGCGGGGACATCACGGTGCTGGATCGCAAGGGGCTGGAAGCCGCTTCCTGTGGATGTTACGAGGCTGACAACGCGATTTATGCCCGGGTGATGGGTTAGCGGACGAATCGGTGCGTTGCTGCACATGATCCAGAAAAGGTTCATCTTCGGTCAAGCAAGGTGTAAATGCGGGCGGGGGCGAACAACAATGAGCAGGTGGAAATAGCGGACCCTCACCTCGCTTTATCACTTTCCTGTACTAGCCTTAATGGTGTGCGGTAGGGAACACACCGCGCTTCACTCATGCAATCCGCTGCATCTTCGAACGACGCAGCAGTTTTTTCAACCCAACCTTAGAGGTGTCACCATGAAATCATTCAACACGCTTATTACCGCCGTTTTTCTGGCCGTTTCGCTGGGGACCATTGTCGGATGCTCATCGACAGCCACACAACAGGGAACCGGCGAGTATGTCGACGATTCCGTCATCACCACCAAGGTGAAGGCACTCCTCATCGAGGATCCCCTGACGAAGGCTATCGAGATCAAGGTCAAGACCTTCAAGGGCGAGGTTCAGTTGAGTGGCTTCGTGAGTTCACGGGCCGCGGCGAACCGGGCAATCGAGCTGGCGCGCAGCGTCAATGGCGTGACCTCCGTCAAGGACGACATGCAGATCAAGTGACGGTGAATCGCCCGTCGCCAGCCGGCCCCCGGCATCCCTTTTCGGGTGCCTGGAACCGGCCGCCAAACAATTTAAGAGGGAGTGGAAAACATGCTTGAGACCATTGCAGTCATCCTCATCATCCTGTGGTTGCTGGGTTTGGTGACCTCGTACACCATGGGCGGATTCATTCACATTCTTCTGGTCATCGCGGTCGTGGTGATCCTGCTCCGCTTCATTCGCCGCTGAGCGGCTTCGCCTGGTATCCGGCCGCCGTACAGGCGGTCGAGCCAGTCCCGCCCGGCTAAAGCGGTCAACCATGACTGCGACTTTGTTTTTCAATCTGGAGCTAAACATGATGAAAATTCGAAACCTGATCCTGGTGATGGGGGTGCTGATGTCCCCCCTGGCTGCGTCTGCTGCGCAGGTGAGCATCGCGATCGGAACACCGCACGTCAGCATCGGGATCAACGTGCCGGTCTACCCGCAGCTTGTCCGAGTGCCGGGCCACCCGGTCTACTATGCGCCACGGCTGTCAGCGAACTACTTCTTCTACGACGGCCTGTACTGGGTGTTCCATAGTGACAACTGGTACGCGAGCTCCTGGTACAACGGGCCCTGGTGGTTTGTCGAGCCCTATGCCGTGCCGGTATACATCCTGCAAGTTCCTGTTCGTTATTATCGCCAGCCGCCTACGTATTTCCGCGCATGGCAGCCCAATTCGCCGCCACGTTGGGGCGATCACTGGGGCCGCAATTGGGAACAAAGCAGAAGCGGGTGGGACAACAAGGGGGACCGCCGTGCTGCACCAGCACCTCTGCCCACCTACCAAAGGCAGTATTCGAGGGATCAGTATCCCCGGCAAATGGAGCAGCAACGGGAGATCAACCAGGAGCGTTACCGTTACCAGCCGCATGATCCCGTCGTGCAGAAGCAGTATCAGGAGCGCTATGAGAAACGGGACCAAGGTCAGCAGCGCGGCCGGAGTGGCGATCAGCGGCAGGACCGGGATCAGCAGCGGAGATGACAGGGAAGCAGGCCACGGTTTGATCCGTGAAGCCTGGCTGATGACCCGGTTGCGTCAACCAGCCAGCAGTCGAGTCCGGCTTGATGTCGACTCGGATTGCCCGTGCTTTGTTATGGCATGACATGATCTGAACACCCTCCAACGGCTTCCTTTGGCTGTGGGAGGAGGGCAGGTCATGTGCTCATGCGGTTAACCGACGATCCCGCAAGGTTCGAACCTTGGACTGTTGGAGCAGAGGTCGTGAGCCTATCCCGTGCAGCATCCAGACGTGCACAATCGCGCGAGGAAGAAATCGCAAACAGCCTGAGTCACGGACTGGGGCTGATTGCGTCGCTTGTGGCGGCCCCGTTTCTCGTCCTGCATGCAGTGAGGCAGGGCGATGCCGGGTTCATCGCCGGCGCGAGCATCTTCGTCGCCACCATGGTGCTGCTGTATCTGGCTTCCACCCTGTATCACGCGCTGCCGATCGGCCGCGCCAAACGTGTGTTTCGGGTTATCGAGCACTCGGCGATCTTTCTTCTCATCGCAGGAACGTACACCCCCTTCACCCTGGGCGTGCTGAACGGCGCCTGGGGCTGGACGCTGCTCGGGCTGGTCTGGGGCATTGCCGTGGTCGGTGTGACGCTGAAGGCATTGAACCGGCTGACCCATCCCATCCTCACCACCAGCCTGTATCTGCTGATGGGCTGGCTGATCGTGATCGCCGCCCAGCCCCTGTCGGAACGCGTGCCTGTAACCGGGCTGCTATGGCTGGTCGCCGGCGGCCTGGCTTACACGCTGGGGGTGGTTTTCTTTGCGCTGGATTCGCGCTTGCGATACGGCCATTTCATCTGGCATCTGTTTGTCATGGCGGGCACCGCCTGCCATTACTTCGCCGTGCTCGGGTATGCAGCCTGAGCGGGCCGCTCAGCGACCGCGCAACCTGCGCCCGATCTGCCATGCCAGCAACCCGCGTTGCAGCCATGTGCCGGTGCGGCGTGGTCGCAAGGCGGCTAGCAGCAGCGCGACGCCTAAAATCAAGGCTGGGCGGTTTCTGACGTAGCGAACCGCGGCGACTCCCTTGTCGGCCAGTGCCAAGCGCGCACGCCACGGCGTCATGTCGGTTGCCAGTGCGGTTCGCTGGGCCGCAGCCAGCGCAAAAAGCACGCTGCGACGTTCGGCCAGTCGGGTCAGTTTTCCGTTCATGATCTTGAGGTAAGGTGCTGCCGGTCCTTGGACAATTCAGCCAGGCTGGCTGCAAACAGCCGTGGCCGGGTTCGGGTCTTATGCATGGCGAGCCATGCCGCCGCGACGCTGGCCAGCAGAAAAAGCCCGGACAAACCTCCCAACGCCAAGAGCCGGTGCGACTCCCAGAAGGCAACCACGACCAGTAGCGCCAGCAACAGAATGCCCACGCCCAGGAAAAACAGCGCAAGCTGCACCAACAACAGAAGCGTGATCAGGTGTTCACGCTCTTCGGCGATGTCCGTGGACAACAGCTCGAGACGGGTGTGGACAATACCGACCACGCTGGTCGACAGCGTTTTCAGGGATTCGAACAATCCCCCCGTTGCAGCGTGCGATTCCTCAGCCATCGCCGGGTTAGCGCCGTCCGATCAGCAGGCCGACCACCACGCCAACACTGGCAGCGATGCCGATGGCCTGCCAAGGATGGCCGTGGACATATTCATCCGTCGCCTTGGCGGCAGCCTTGGTTCTGGCCAGCAGCGCCGCCTCGGCATCAGCCATTTTGGATTTCGCAGCCGTGAGCGACTCAAGCACCTTGGCGCGCGTTGACGCCAGTGCTTCGCCACCCTGACCGGCCGTGGCCTTCAGCAGGGCTTCCGCATCGGTAACCACCACCTTGAAATCATTGATCAACTGCTCTTTGGAGACATCAACCGGATTGGATTCAGCCGATAAATTCGTGTTCATGGATATTTTTCCTTTCGCTGTTAGGAAATGGCTCGTCTAAATAAAGCCATTACTCACTATTAAATCTAGTCACTCCTGAACCCATTGCAATGGCTCGGCTTGGGACTTTTTTGTTCAAGCCGGTCAGATTGGGGGGTGAACGGGAATGGGGTTGGACATTCGGCTAGGCGATATGCTCCCGGGTGGGGCGCCCAAAATGGAACAACCGCTGCCGGATGATGCTTCCGGCAGCGGCTTGTGATCAGCAATCGATCACTTGAGACGCATGTCGTTCTTGACCGAGACGACGCCCTCGACGCTGCGCGCGAGGCTGACTGCCTTGCTGATGTCAGCCTGGGAATTGACGAAGCCGCTCAGCTGGACCACGCCCTTGAAGGTCTCGACATTGATCTCGGTCGATTTCAGGGTCGGTTCGTTGAAAATCGCTGCCTTCACCCTGGTGGTGATCACCGCATCGTCGACATATTCGCCGGCTCCCTCCTTCTGCGAGGTCGATGCGCATCCGACGACGGAGACCAGCGTAACGGCGAGCAAGGCTGCGGAAAGTGTTTTGCTGAATGTATTCATGGTTGACTCCAGATGTAAATGAAACAGAAACGACTTGAATCGGGATAGTCGACAAGCCGTCGTGCATGGCGCCCATTGGGCCGTGTGCTTCGGTTGTGTCTGAACTTCCATCGAAGCATAGCGACGCGGGTGGGGGCAGTCGGTACGGTGGCGCACATAACGCGTGCCTGGGGTGGGTCGTTTGCGTTGAAGGGCAGAGGGCGCGTGATCGTCCCGCGCAGCAGAATATGAAAAACCGGCTTCCACCGGGTTGCCGATGCAGAAGCAGTCTGCTTGGCACGGCTGGAGAAACATCCGGCGGCTGACACCTACGGCGGCGCTTGAGGTGGAAATCGATGTGCTATACCAAAAACCAGTTGTGTGCGATGCCGCACGGACGACCTCACGTTTGCGGCATATCGTGAATGCTTGGAAGGAAGCATGTTCGACGCCAACCAGGCGGGAAAATCTCACCAGAGCACCCCCTGTTTTCTTTGCTGACCGGAACGCCATTGCAATCGCATTGAATCGTCATTGCAACGCGTGTCTTCGATATTCGATGTCTAACTTACTGGGTGAAAAATGATGAAAGACACTTATCTCCTCAAATCGAAACAAGTGATGCAAATGGCCGGCGTGGCCGTCGTTGCTGCCGTGTTGATGGCGGGTTGCGCAAGCACTTCGGCGCCGACCGAGCAGATGGCTGTTTCCCGGACGGCAGTGAGCAATGCATTGGCCGCCGGGGGCAACCAGTTTGCACCGGTGCAGTTCAAGTCCGCCTCGGACAAGCTGGCTGCTGCCGAGCGGGCCATGGCCGACAAGGATTATGAGCTTGCCCTGCGGCTGGCAGAGCAGGCGGAGGTTGACGCCAGGCTGGCCGCAGAGATGGCGCGTTCAACCAAGGCGCAACGCGCCGCGGACGCACTGCAGGACGATATTCGCGTGCTGCGCCAGGAAATCGACCGTCAGTCCAAATAACCCTCAACGGAGCTCATCATGAAAAAAAATCGATATCTTCCCCTGAGTCTGATCGCTGCCGCGATGCTCGCGGGCTGCAGCACCATGCCGTCGCAAAATACTGCGCTCGAAGAAGCGCGCAGTGTTTACAGCAGCGCACGCACCAATCCCCAGGTCACGAGTCTGGCGCCGCTTGAACTGCAGAAAGCCGGCGAGTCGCTGAACAAGGCGGATGCGGCACTGAGCAAAGGTGAAGGTGATGCCACGGTCAATCAACTGGCCTATATCACCAAGCAGCAGGTGGCCATTGCACAGGAAACCGCCAAGCGCAAAGCCGCTGAGCAGGCAGTCGTCAACGCCAGCGCGCAACGCGACCAGGTTCGCCTTGCGGCGAGAACGGCCGAAGCCGATGCGGCCAAACGACAGGTGGCGAGGTCGCAGGCCGAAGTCGATGAAGCCAGGCGACAGGCGGCGATTGCGCAGCAAAACGCCGAACGGCAAGCTGCCGCATTGGCGGCCGCCAATGCCCAGGCTCAACGCGACGAAGCGCTCATCGCGGCGCGCCAGGCCGAAGCCGAAGAGGCCAGACGTCAGGCGGAGCTCGCGCGGCAAACTGCCGAGCAGCAAGCTGCCGCATACCAGGCGCTCATTGCGCAGCAGGAACAGCAGCTCAAGGAACTGAATGCCAAGCAAACGCCGCGCGGCATGGTGATCACGCTGGGCGACGTGCTGTTTGCGGTCAACAGGGCGGAGCTGTCGGCGGGCGGTGAGAGCAACGTGCAAAAGCTGGCTGATTTCCTCAAACAATACCCGCAGCGCAAGGTGTTGATCGAAGGCCACACCGACAGCACCGGCAGTCGCAGCATCAACCAGCCGCTCTCCGAACGACGTGCCGATGCCGTGCGGTCGGCCTTGGCCGGCATGGGCATCAGCAGCGACCGCATTGAAACACGCGGTTATGCAGAAGCCTACCCGGTTGCCAGCAACAACAATGCCACCGGCCGTCAAATGAATCGACGCGTGGAAATCATCCTCTCCGACGACAGTGGCAATATCGTTCCACGCTAGACCTTAGCGAAAAAGGATAGTGCAAGGGGAGCCGCTCGGATGAGCGGCTTCTTCGTTATGGAGGACGCTGTCGGCAGGTTATCGGCACACCGTGTCAGGGTGTGTGAATCCGTTAAGGGCGCACTCCGCCGGGGGCGTCGGTGGCCCCCGCCTTGCTGGCGGTATCGTGACCAGCGGTCGTGTCGGATAACGGATGGCGCGTGGCCGGGCGATGTGGCCGTTGATGCAGTCGTTGCTGCGCGGCAGATCGCCACCCTCCCGCAACCTTAATGGCTGGTACCGAGCAAGCGGGCAAAATCCTCGGCGGACACGGGATGGCTGAAATGGAAGCCTTGCCCCTCGTCGCACTGCCGGGCCTGCAGGAATGCAAGCTGTGCGTGCGTCTCCACCCCCTCGGCAATAACCCGCTGCTTGAGGTTTTTCCCCATGCCGATCACTGCGGTCACGATGGTCGCATCGTCGGCATCGGTGGCGATGTCGCGCACGAACGACTGGTCGATCTTCAGGGTGTCGATCGGGAAGCGCTTCAGATAGCTCAGGCTCGAATAGCCTGTGCCGAAATCATCGATGGCAAGTTGTACCCCCATGTTCTTGAGGGATTCAAGCATCGACACCGATGACTCGGCGTCGTGCATCAGGATGCTTTCGGTCAGCTCCAGCTCGAGGTAGTGCGGTGCCAGCCCTGTCTCCGCCAGGATCAAGGCAACGTCATCCAGAAAGCCTTCGTGCCTGAACTCCACCGCGGAAATGTTGACCGACACGGGTACGGCGTGCAGGCCGGCATCGATCCAGGACTGAACCTGCCGGCAGGCCTCGCGCAGCACCCACTGGCCGATGGGAACGATGAGGCCGTTTTCTTCCGCGATCGGCACGAACTGGTCCGGTTTGACGAGTCCGAGAACCGGGTCCTGCCAGCGAATCAGTGCTTCGGCGCCGATGATTGCGCCTGAAACAAGATCGATCTTCGGCTGGTAATGCAGCAGAAACTCCTCCTGTTTAAGGGCACGGCGCAGGCCGCCCTCGACGGCCAGCCGGCGCACCGCGCGGGCGTTCATCTCGGCCTTGAAAAACCGGTAGGTGTCGCGACCGTTTGCCTTGGCGTGATACATCGCGGTGTCCGCGTTCTGCATCAGGCTCTCCACGTTGTCGCCGTCATCCGGAAAGACGCTGATGCCGATGCTTGGCGTGACATGGAACTCATGACCATCAATCAGGTGCGGCGCGGAGAGCGCGGCGCGCAGGGTTTCCGCAACATGAGCTGCGTCCTGCGGCTGCTCGATTTCGGCCAGCAGGATCACGAACTCGTCACCACCCTGGCGGCACACCGTGTCGGTGCCGCGCACACACTCAACCAGTCGGTTCGAAACCGACTGCAGCAGCCGGTCGCCGACCGCATGCCCCAGCGAGTCATTGATGTGCTTGAAATGATCGAGGTCGAGGAACAGCAGCCCGACCTGCTTCCTGTGCCGCCGGGCCAACCCGATCGCGTGGGAGAAGCGCTCGGTCAGAAGCATCCGGTTGGGCAGGCCGGTGAGAAAGTCGTGCTGGGCCAGATGGGCCATTTCCAGCGCCATGGCACGCGATTCGCTGACGTCGTGGAAGACGATCACCGCACCGGTGACCTGGCCGTGGCGGTTGTGGTTCGGCGCGGCGGAATCCTCGATCGACGACTCGAATCCGTCGCGGCGGACCAGCACACTGTTCGTGGCCAGCCCCACCGTCCTGTCATCCTCGATGGCGCGCAGCATCGGATTCGCGGCAGTCTCGCGCGTGGCGCCGTCGAGGATATTGAATACCACGGAAATCGGCCGGCCCAGCGCCTCCTCGCAAGACCAGCCGGTCATCGCCTCCGCCACCAGGTTCAGATAAGTCACCTTGCCCAGAAGATCGGTGGTCAGCACGGCGTCGCCGATGGAGTTGAGCGTGACCTGGGCGCGCTCCTTTTCCATGAACAGGTTCTCTTCCGCGACCCGCAAGGTGAACTCCGCCGCCTTGCGCTCGGTGATGTCCTCAACCGTTTGCACAAGGCCGGACCATTTCTTGCCGTCGAGCATGGCGGCACTGTTGACGCGTGTCCAGACGATGCGCTCGTCTTGCTGCAGGAAACGGAACTCTGTCTGAAAGGGCGCCTGCTCACGCGCGGCGACGCGCCACTCGGCCAGGACGCGCTCGCGGTCCTCCGGGTGGATCGCCATGCTCCAGTTCGTGCCCAGCGTTTCTTCCAGATTCAGCCCCGATATCGTGTGATACGCGGCGTTGGTATAGATGCAACTCCCCTCGGCATCGGAGACGAAAATGCCCAGCGGCGAGGCGTCGCTCATCGCGCGGAAGCGTTCCTCGCTGCTCTGCAGTGCACCCCGGGCAGTCTTGCGTTCCATGACATAGCGCAGCGCACGCGGCAGCCAGTGGGCGTCGACGTGGCCCTTGGAGAAATAGTCATGCGCGCCGCGCGCCATGGCCTGGCGCGCGGTTTCTTCGTCCGTTAGCCCGGTGAGGACCAGGATCAGGGAGTCGGGTGCAGCCTGGAACACCTGATCGAACGCATCGAGACCGGGCCCATCGGGCAGCGACAGGTCAAGCAAGACCACCTCGAACTTTTCACTGCCCAGTCGCTTGAGCGCATCGGAGAGTCGTGTCACCCATTCGACACGAAACAGGCTGTTTCCCGTACCCGCCAGCGCAGCCTGGATCAGGCTGGCATCGGCGGGATCATCTTCGATGAGCAGAACCGTGGTCGGGCTGTCGTTCATAGGGATAGGCCCATGCTCCTGCCTCGCATGCAGTGTGAGGTCAGGGAGATGACTTTGGATCAGCGGCCCTGGCCATGATCGTTGCCATGGTGATCGCTCTGTTTGTCGCGACGATCGTTCTTGTGATCATCGCGGCGGTCATCCCGGCGATCTCCATGTTTTTTCTGATAATACGGAACGTACTCGCGTTCATACCAGCTGTTCTGCACAAAGTAGACGCGCTCGCCGCAGGCGTTGTACTCGCGGCAGTGCTTGCGCCAGTTCCTGGCGTGGCCCGGAGGCACGTTCAGGTAGATCGGCGGGCGGTTCATCGCGGCCCGATACATGACGCGCGGCTCCTGATAGAGGATGCGTGGCGGCGGATAGCCGCCGATATCGATCTGGCCATAGAAACCGGGCTGGCCGATGCTGATGGACACCCCGACGTCGGCCGCGAGTGCCGGGAACGAGGTGGCGGCGGCCAGGGTGGCAGCAAAGAGTAAACGTTTCATGTTGGGGCTCCGGAAGGGGGTCGTCGTGCTTGATGCATAAGGGCGTGCCGCAGATCGGGGTGTTTCCACGGGGAAAGGGGATCCGTGCCAACCTGCCTCCGCTGAAAAGCGGTCTGGGGCATGCGTAACGGCTTTCGATAAGACTACCCGAACGGCCGCCCCTCAATCTGTGCGCTAGCGCACCCAGGCTCATTTGCGATCCTGCGCCATGGATTGGCTCTATGTACGCCAGCGCACTGAACTATATTGGGAATGTCCTTACGCTATTGATCTGGCGGGGGCGACATTCAAGCAAGCCGATCCGGTTTGCCCGCGAGCGGCTCGAAGCCACCCGTGCCACGATTTCCCACCTTCAAAGGATTGACCATGAACCATACGCTACTGATTACTGCACTGCTCGCAACGCTGAGCCTGGCCGCTTGCGACAAACCGACCGTCGTCACCGTGCCCGCCGCGCCCGTCGCGCCCGTCGCAGTTCCTGGTCCCGCGGGTCCGCAGGGCGAAACCGGCAGCCAGGGCGAGACGGGTAGCCAGGGTGCCACCGGTTATCAGGGCACCGAGGGTGTCCAGGGCGAGACCGGCAAGACCGGCGATGGCACCACGGTGATCGTGGTGCCGGCCGAAGCTGCCGCGCCGGCGAACTGAATCCACTCACCCATTCGAGGAGAACATCATGCTGGGAACCATACTGTTGATTGTTCTGATCCTGTTGCTGATAGGCGCGATTCCGACCTGGCCGCATAGCAAGAACTGGGGCTATGGCCCCAGTGGCGGTTTGGGTTTGATCGTGATCATCATCATCGTGCTGCTGTTGCTGGGACGGCTGTGACGGGGCGTCTGGTGCTGCGAAACTGATCGACGGCGTTTGGCCCCGGTCGGCTCGACCTCTGCCTCAAGGCGAGGTCTTCCGGGGTCCGGGAATGCGGGCGCTGTGAACACGTCCCTTCGCAACAGCCCGGCGATCGTCGCCGGCCTCAGAGCTTCGGAATGTGCAGCGTCCGGCTGATCATCAGCGAGCCGGACACCGCGAACATCAACACCAGCGGATGGAATTGCCCCGGACCCATTTGAATCGTCCCGAACCAGAGCGCGTCGCCGATCGCACCGTTCACCGCGGCAATTGCGATGACGACGACCAGCAGCAGCGAGCTGGGGATCGGCGTGCCTTCGAAGTACTTTACCTTGTCGCTGCCCTGCGCCAGGGTCTCGGCGGTAATGTTGTAGCGGGCAAGGCGGCTTACGCCGCATGCAACGAAGTAGATCAGAATCACGCGGTCCCAGAGTCCATCCATCCCGGCGCCATAAGCGATGATCGCCGGCGCAACGCCAAACGAAATCACGTCAGCCAGCGAATCCAGCTCGCGTCCCAGCGATGATGTTTTCTGTCGCCATCGCGCAACGCGGCCATCGAACACATCGAATACAAACGCCAGCAGAATCAGTGCGCAGGCAAACAACAGGTGCTGAACGTCCCGGCTCTGCACATGACTCATCACGGCAAATAGCGCACCTACGCCGCAGGCGGCATTCCCGAGGGTAAACCAGTCCGCGAGATGAAAGTTTCGAATCATCGAGAGATGCTTGCTTGGCTTCATGGGAACCCTCAAGCCGGCTTGCAGGCCCGGTCATTATTGATATAGGCCATGCACGCTATTGCATGGTCTGCTGACGCAGATATTCGCTCCGTTTCATATCGAAATAGGCGGTTCGCTCCACTTCGCGCAACTGTCTGGGGTATTGCTCGGTTGCGGTGAACCAGCTGTGCAGACGTTTCTGGAGTTGCAAGGGCGGCGGAGTGGACAATGCGCCGAGGTGGGCATCGATAGCGAGGTAATAGCGCATGGTGTTGCGCTCCACCACGCCACGCATGCCGCCGATATAGCCAGGCTGGCCGCTGGATTGCTTGCCGGTTTGGGTGAATCCCACCTTGTCGCTTCCAATGGTCGCGAGATAGGTCTTCATCGCAAGTCGCCCGGCCATCCCGTAGTCATACGAATAGGTGAGATGCAGAAAGGTCTGCCCCGCTCTTACCGGCACAGCCTGCAGCTGAATACGATAGTTGCGGGTGCTCAGCGGCCCTTCCTGCGCATTGAGCTGGATCTCCAGATATTTTGCTGTCGCTGCGGCGACGCGATAGGAAAATTCGATCGGATAGGCATCCTCGAGGGGCTGAGGAGTTTTCTTGCCGATGTGAACCGTCAGGGTCGTGCGGGACTTGCCGGCCGTGGCCTGGCACTGCTTGGTATTGACATGCAGGATCAGCACGTCGCACCAGCCCCCCGGGTCGTTGAGCGCCGCACTGACGGTAGCAAAAGGGTAGTCGACCAGGGCGTAGATATCGCCTTTCAGGTCATTGGGCGATTCGGAAGAATCGAGGGAGAGTGCTCGGCGAAACGGGTTGTGATGGAGTCGCTCACCCAGGGACGCGTATTTGGCATGGAGCGAGGCGGCAGAATGCGTGTCCGGCAAGGAGGCAAAGGCCAGCCCTGCGCTGAATAATGCTATCCAGACGAGCAATGACCGTGTCAGCCAGGCCAATGGGATTTTCCGAAATGGTGCTTCATCGATAGTTGTCTCTGCTATTTTCCGTGGCGATTGTTGAATCGGGGCTTCTGGTAGATCAGTTGCGAGCTCGTATGGTTCCCCTGTCGAGGTGCCCTGGTTGGCCAAACGGACTCCGCACCAATGGACGGGTCGTCATTTCCACATGACGTTGGATTCTGCCTTTGCTGCTGCAACAAGGAGATTGATGAGCGGCAGCGCCCGGTGTGCCATGCTCACCACCGGCTCATCCGCATGTCTGTCCTCAACCGGCGGCGAGGCTTTTTCAGCATCGATAGCCGCTTGTAACCGACTCAGCGCTGCTGGAACATCTGCTGCCAGAATGGCGCCGGGCACGGTTTCGCTGTGCCCCATCATTTTCAGCATGGCCAGCGCGATATCCCCGAATAGGGTGATGTCGGCATAGGCATCAGTTGTGAAAGTCACTAACATAAGATTCTCAGGCCACAGTATCACCGGATGGAGTAATGATTTTGACTGAATCGTTACCGCAACATTCAGGCTGAAAAGCATGCTATCAGCACCCCTTGCATCGGGCATGCATTATGTTGGCAAACGCTTGCGGTAACGCCAGAAACGGCTACCAGCGGCTTGATGCTGGTTCGATGGAGCATGTGCACGGGGTTACTGCAATGAGCGTTACTGGGTCAGATCCTTAGGGCCAGCGCGCCGCTGGGGAGACCGTGCTGGATGGCAGTACGGTCAACCGATGCCGCGCACTACAACCCGGCGACCTGACGCGGTGCATAGCGCAGCGTCAGGCGGAACACTAGGGTCGTTCGTCCTTGTTGCGCTCTTCAAAATCCTTGATCTGTTTCTCGGCTTCGTCCTTCGTGATGCCGTAAGACTCCTGGATCTTGCCAGCCAGCTGATCGCGCTTGCCGGCAATCACGTCGAGGTGATCATCGGTCAGCTTGCCCCACTGTGTTTTTACCTTGCCTTTGAACTGCTTCCAGTTGCCTTCTACGATATTCCAGTCCATATCAATCTCCTTCGGTCGGGGCCCACTGGCGGAATTGCCAATCGAGCCCCCTTTGTTGCCATTCGGCCTCTCGCTAGTGTTCACCTCGCAGCCTGCAGGTTGCAGAGAGAACGTTGTTAACGACCGTCCGGGTAACCTTTATAGGATCTCCCGATGAAAGCGCAAGGCTGATCGCATGCTCAAGAGCAGTCTGTACGGTGGCGTACGCAGTGAGGCGTTCGCGAAGGCCTTGCGTGGTATCAGGGGCTCACCCTGCCAAGGGGCGCAAGCCTGATGAAGCATCAACTCAGGCCTTCTGGGCCCACAGGCTGCACCAGCCATCGGGGCTGATCTGGCCTTCAACCAGCTTGCAGGAATTCGACTCGGCGATGAAATGAAGGCATCCCCCGCACTTCTGCTCGCCCTTCGGCTGAGTCTGGTACTGCACGCTTGCCTGTGTCATTTTCCCGGTCGACGCCGGAGCGGCAGCGTCCGCGCTGGGGGTGGGAGAGCTGTCCGGGCCAGCAGAGCCTGTGTTCGGAGCGGCTCCGGTTGAGCTCTCACCTTTCTTTGAATCACACCCAAAAAGTGCCGCTGGCAGCAACAGGCCACAACCCACCGCCAGCGCGCCGCGCAACACCACCCTGCGCGACGGAACTTCGTCCTTTACCCCGTCATTGAACTGCTTCCTGTTGCCTTCATCGATATCCGTGTCCATATCAAACTCCTTCATTTCCGGACTTTACTGGCGGAATGGCCAATCGAGCATCCTTCGTCGCAGGCGGCCTCTCGCCACGTGTGTGCGCGCGCTGCAACACGTTGCAGAAAGATGGCGTGGCGGCCACCCAGACAGCTTTTATAGAAGCTCACGATCAAAGTGCAAGCCTGGTCGCAGGCTCAGGTACAGTCTGTACGCGGGTGTACGTAGTGCGGCGTTCGGTGATGGCCTTGCGTAAGGTCCAGGAAGTTCGCATGGTCCGGTGGCGGCCATCCCCGTGTGCTGCAAGCTTCAGCCGATCTGGCTTGTGTACGCCGGGTTGCTTCTTGCAAGCAGCACCAGCGCCTCCAGGAGCGACTGAATGGATTGTCGGGTCGGCTCATCGGTCAGCCTGCCGTCCGGGTCGAAGCGCTGTGCGGCATTGCCGATCATGACTTCAGGTTGGTTGACCGTGGGCATATCCAGCGTGACGAGGATTTGCCGCAGATGATATTGCGCGCGGGCCGTTCCCGGACTACCGGTGGACGCCCCCATCACCGCCGCCGGCTTGCCCGTCCAGGCGCTTTCACCATACGGTCTTGACGCCCAGTCGATTGCGTTCTTGAGCGCGCCGGCAACCGAATAGTTGTATTCCGGCGTGGCAAACAGGATGGCGTCGGCGGCCAGAATCTGTTGCTTGAATTCCAGCACGGCAGCAGGCATCGTCATTTCATCATCCTGATTGAAGACGGGAATGCCATGCAGTTCCATCAGGTTCAGCACCGCGCCGTCCGGCAGCAGCTCCTGCGCCGCCTTGAGTGCAAAATGATTGTAGGAGTCTTTGCGCAGGCTGCCGACGATGCCCAGAATCTTGATCTCGTTCATGTTCGTGACTCCTTGTTGTATGAGCTGTTTACAGGATGTCCGTGCCTGACGGCAGCCGCTGTGCGACAGCACACATAGGTAATGTGCCTGCTGGTCTATAGTGTTTTAGCACTTGGCTTGTTATGACCGCTCAGATATCGATTGAACGTACCTGACTTGTCGATGTGGTCGGGTGTGCCTCCGGCCGCCTGAGAAAATTCCTTTTCAAGCGTCCTTCATCGGTGAAGCCATCCCCGTTATTTCGAGGAGCCAACATGAACATTCCATCCAGATCCACCACGATCCCGCTGAGTCGGCTGGTCCCGCTCACCCTGCTGCTCCTGGCTTCTGCGAACCTGCATGCACAGCAGCCCATGTTCATTTCCCTGAATGGCGACGCCGAGGTGCCACCGGTGACCACCTCAGCGAAAGGCACCGGGCAAATCACCGTGATGCCTGACCGCACAGTAAGCGGCAGTATCAAGGTTTCCGGTCTTGTCCCGACGGTGGCGCATATTCATGAGGGCGCCGTCGGAAAAAACGGCCCGCCCATCATTACCCTCACTCAAACCGCCCGTGACAGTTTTGTCGTCCCCGCCGGAGCCCGGTTGACCGATGTGCAGTACACCGGTTTCACGCGTGGCACTCTGTACGTCAATGTACACAGCGCCCAGTATCCGAATGGTGAAATCCGCGCGCAGTTGCTGCGCACGGAAGCCGGCGCCACACCGACGCGTGCGGCTATTGACCCGGATTCGAGGGAAAGACCATGAGCGTGGTTAGGCATGGGGGTTGATGGTGATCGTCATCATTATGCTGCGTGTGCTGGGGCTGCCTTGAAGTCTCGTTTCCTCATTACCCTCAATCCGGTGCGACTGCGCTTGTCGCCACGGTTATTTGGCGTGATGGTCCTGGCACTCACCGCCTGCAGTGAGGTGGCCACGGTGCCGATCTCGGCCGGCACCGGGCCACAGCCCACGCTGCCGCCACCCCAGCAGAGGCTGATTCCTACTGTTCACATCGCGCCCGCCCAGGGCTGGCCGTCCGGTACAACACCGCTGGCAGCACCGGGCACGCATGTCGTGGCGTTTGCGGGCGGCCTGGATCATCCGCGCTGGATGCTTGTGCTGCCCAACGGTGACGTGCTGGTAGCGGAGACCAATGCGCCACCCAAGCCCGACGACGCCAAGGGCATCAAGGGGTGGGTGATGGGCCTGGTGATGAAGCGGGCGGGTGCGGGCGTGCCGAGTGCCAACCGCATCACGCTGTTGCGTGACACCGATGGGAATGGGGTGGCGGACCTGCGTTCGGTCTTGCTGGCAGGCTTGAACTCGCCGTTTGGCATGGCGTTGGTCGGCAACAATCTCTATGTAGCCAACTCCGACGCCGTACTGCGCTTTCCGTACGTTGCGGGGGACACTCGCATCACCGCGCCTGGGATCAAGGTGGTCGATCTGCCGGCGGGTCCGATTAATCATCACTGGACCAGGAATCTCATTGCCAGCCCGGACGGCAGCAAACTCTATGTGACGGTGGGCTCGAACAGCAACGTGGCCGAGCGCGGCATGGCGGTGGAGGCGGAGCGCGCAGCCATTTGGGAGGTGGATATTCAGCGCGGTACGCATCGCATCTTTGCCTCCGGCCTGCGCAACCCGAATGGGCTGGCCTGGGAACCTGCGAGCGGCGCGTTATGGACAGTGGTGAACGAGCGCGATGAGCTGGGCAGCGACCTGGTGCCCGACTACCTGACCTCGGTGCGCGACGGCGGCTTCTACGGCTGGCCCTACAGCTACTACGGCCAGCATGTCGACACACGGGTGAAGCCGCAGCGGCCAGAATTGGTGGCACAGGCGATTGTCCCGGACTATGCCCTGGGGTCGCACGTCGCCCCGTTGGGTCTGGCGTCGTCCACCGGCACCACGCTGCCGGCAAAATTCGCCAACGGCATGTTCATCGGCCAGCATGGCTCGTGGAATCGCCGGCCGCGTAGTGGCTACAAGGTGATTTTCGTGCCGTTCGAAAATGGCAAACCTGCTGGTTCGCCCATCGATGTGCTGACCGGTTTTCTCAGTGAAGAAGGCAATGCCTACGGCCGTCCGGTCGGCGTGGCGCTCGACAGGCAGGGCGCGCTGCTGGTCGCCGACGATGTGGGCAATGTGGTCTGGCGCGTGAGCGCGGGGCAGCGCTAATACCCCCCGGGCTTTAGCCCGGCAAGTATGGCCCCGTTACCCCTCGCACTGAGCAGCCCGTGCAATGGCAGGGGGAATGAAGATACGGAGCACCGGAAAGATCGAGGAGAACGCAATGCTGATTACCCCTCAGCTTGATCGACACTACGAACCCAGGAATTTTTCCGACCGGATTGCTTATGCTTTCGTTGTATTGATGCGGTTCTTCGCCGACACTTTTTTTGCCCGTCGATATGGCCATCGCGCGGTTGTGCTGGAAACGGTTGCTGCTGTGCCGGGAATGGTGGGCGGTGCGCTGCAACATTTACAGTCTCTGCGTCGAGTCGAAGCCGATTACGGCAGGATCCGCTTACTCCTGGACGAAGCGGAGAATGAACGCATGCACTTGATGACCTTCATCCACATTACCGAGCCCTCCAGGCTTGAGCGCCTGCTGATCCGGCTTGCCCAGGGTGTTTTCTTCAACCTTTACTTTTTGCTGTACCTGATTTCGCCCACGATCGCGCACCGTGTCGTGGGTTACCTGGAGGAAGAAGCGGTCCACAGCTATACCGAGTATCTGGCTGGGGTGGACAACGGCATCCACGCTAACGTTCCGGCGCCCAGGATTGCTATTGATTACTGGAAGCTTGCGCCCGACGCACGGTTGCACGACGTCATCGTCGCAGTCCGCGCAGATGAGGCTCGTCACCGCGAAGTCAATCACGAGCTTGCCGACGAGATGGCTTGATCCGCCCGTTCCTGCAGACATTCCCCCAGAACGCTTGTTTTCACATGCACCCGGACGCACCCGGGTACCCACATGAAAACGGTGTAATTGCTTTGCGGCGACCCGTGCCAAGCCTGCGTCCGAGTACGCGACACAACCCGCTACGGGCCGGCAGGGCGGTCGCGTTCACGCCATGTTGGTGTCCTTGCTGTCGCCGACTGATGCCTGGATGACTTCGCGTGCGACCGCCGTCTCCTGCTCCGTCCGGGTCTCTGCCACCAGCACGACCTGACCGCTGGCGATCGCATCGCCGATCAGGTCAGACAACCAGCCGTCCTTGTCTCCGGCCCCCGGCGTGGCACCGGCTGCTGCGCCGATCAGGCCACCGATGCTGGCGCCCCAGCCCAGCAACATCAGGGGGGCGACCAAGGGGCTGGCGACGAACAGACTCACGCTCGCCGCCGCCAGCGCCACGCTACCTAGCGCGCCGACACCGGTGCCCACTGCGGTTCCAATGGTGGCGTCTACGAGCACGTCCTTCAACACAGCATTGCTGCTCTCTTTAGGCGCGGTGTCCGACGCAGCCGGGTCGGTTGCGAAGATACGCAGCCGTTCGTGCGGCAAGCCCCGCTCGACAAGTCTGGAAAACACACTTTCGGCTTCTTCGCGATGGGCAAAAAAGCCCGACACATGGTGACGGTATTCGTCCATGATTTTTCTCCTGGAACGTAATCCGTGCGAAACGGATAGTGCCCCAAGCCTACCCGGTGGTTCCCGGAGCGTCTGTGCGCTGTCGTACGGTTGTGGGGCGTGATGAACTTACTTTGGCCGCGGACGCGACAGACTCGGCTGCACCGCCTGAAGCCGGCCGGAGCGCAGCTCGACCACGGCCTTCGCCACTGCGCGTGCCACATTGCGCGCTTCTTCCTGCACGGGCTCGTCCCGGTCCAGCGCATCGTGGCTGGTTGCATACGGTTCGTAGTAGCCGATGTAGCGGTCCAATCGCGCCTGCGCACCGGCGTCGATGAAACCCATCCAGTCGAGCCAGTCCGACAGGGCGCGGCGCGAGCCTTCGATCCCGGCCACGTCACCGTGGACGATCAGCCCGTAAGCACGCCCTGCCAGGTGCTGGGGGTAGTCCCAGCCGGCCATCTCGAGTGCTTTTGCCTTGCCGGGATTCTTGCCCGAGGTCGCGGTGGGATCGGGGTTGCCACCGTCGGCACACACCAGGCGGTCGATCATCAGCTTTAACGGGCTGGGGCTCTGGTACCAATACACGGGCGAGACGATGATCACCGCATGGGCGGCGGTCCAGCGCTCGTAGATTTCGGCCATCCAGTCATTGGTCTGGTCGAGCGCGTGGTTGGGGTAGCAGCTGCACGGCCAGTTGCACAGCGGCATCGCGGTGGACGCACAGCCCTTGCAGGGATGGATCTTGCGGCCGTATTCGGAGGAGAGCAGGCTCAAGTCGAGCACATCGGCCAGGATGTCGGCCTGCTCCAGGGTCTCGCGCGCGATCCCCAGCAGACGGAATGTCTTGGACATCTCGCCCGGGCAGGTGCCATCGTTGCGCGCGGAGCCGCAGACCAGCAACACCCGGGACGGGCTCGTCGCGTCAGCCCAGCGCAGTTGCGCCGCGTCGATGCGCTGTTTTGTGTCGGCCCACTCGCTTGACAAGTCGTAGTCTGGATCGGCATAGCCCGGGCCCGCCTTCTGCGTGAAGGGGGATTTGCGGTACTCGCTGTGGGCCTGCCAGGCGATCTCTTCAAGGCGGGCAATGGACGCGTCTTCGGCACGGAATGCCGGATCGATGAAGGTAGCCCGAAACCGGGTACTGAACTCGGCACGTGTAAGGGGGGCCGGTGCCTGGCCTTTGCGGATTTCAATCATGGTGGCCTCCTTTTTTCGCCAGGCTGACAAGAAAGTGGCAGGTGGGCATAACGGTTTTCATGAGGAGGCTCTCCTTGTGAAGCGACGTTGAGGGATTGGCGAGCGGTCGTCTGTATGGTGCCGAACGAAATAGAGTGGAAAGGACCTAGGCCGGTGGCAGATGCCTGCGATAACGCTTGAAACGGCCCATCAGCGGCTTGACGCTGGTGCCGTGGACCAGAATCGAAAGCGTGACCGCAATCAGCGTCAACTGGATCAGATCCAGGGCCAGGTCTTCGGGGAGACCATGCTGGATGGCGTACATCAGGTAGTACAGCGAACCGATGCCGCGCACCCCGAACCAGCCGACCATGCCGCGTATCGGCCACGACGTGCGCGTGCCCAACAGGCCGACGAGGACGCTGACCGGGCGCGCCACCACGAACAGGAACAGTGCAAGTCCCACCGCCCGCCAACTCCATGAATCGAGAAACAGCGTGCCGCCGATCAGCAGGATGAGCATCAATTCAGAGAGCCTTTCCAGATGTTCCTTGAACACCAGCGATCCCTCGCTGACGGTCGGGGCGGGCGCGTCCTCCGGGCATGCGTTTTTCGCTTCCGGTTCGATGCGGTCGGTTTGTGGCGGATCCAGGTTTTCCTGATCGGCGCTGTTCCTATCGGTGCCGGCGAGTTTAAGTTCAGTCTGGCGCAACGCGACGGCAGCGAAAAATACCGCCAGAAATCCCCACGCATCGACCAACACGCTCACGCCGTACGCTACGCCGATCAGGCCGAGTCCGAGGAAGTCGTCCATCAGCTTGTGCCTGGGTGGAGTGCCGCGCAGCTTGTGCGCTACATAGGCCAGTGCGCCGCCGGACAGGACCCCGATGGCGATTGCCGCCGCCGTGGCCCACAGCACATCGAACAGCGCCCAGCGCAGGCCGAATTCGCCGAGCTCGTGCAGCCCCAGCAATCCCATCCCCAGCATCACAAACGGAAAAGCACTGCCGTCGTTCATGCCCGCCTCGCAGGTCAGGGTGAAGCGAAGCTGGTCGCGGTCACCGGGATGACGGGTCTGGACATCGGTCGCCAGCACCGGATCGGTGGGTGCCAGGATAGCGCCCAGCAAGACGCCCGCACCCAGCGGCAGGCCGAGCAGGGTGTAGGCAAAGGCGGCGACCAGCCCGACGCTGACTGCCAAGGAGACCGATGCCAGCAGAATCGGGTTACGCCAGCGTGAGAAGCTGAACGGCACGGGCATTTTGACGCCGGCGGAAAACAGCGAAATCAGCACCACCACTTCAGTCAGCACTTCCAGCAACGCCGATTCCTGGAGCGGATTGAAGTGAAACAGATTGAGCACCGTCGGCCCGACCAGCAGCCCCACGGCCAGATAGACAATGGCCGGAGTGACCGGCAGGCGCTTGAGCAACGGGGCCGTCAGGCCCCTGGCGAGTAGCAGGCCGCCCACCAGCAAAAACCATTGTGCGTTAGTCATGATGTGTTCGGTCATTGAAATTCCGGTTTGGCGTAGCTGTGTTCACAGTTTTCTAGGGTAGTTGATTCGTCAGGCATGGTGCGACTCAACTAGGCATCGCACACCCAGGTGGCAGCTTGGAATACTCGATAGATGTGGTTGGACAGGGATCGATGGGTTCAGTAACTGGTTTCGAAATTTCGTGATGTTTGCCACCGTACAGACCGGCTTGCTTTGCCCATCTAAGGTGCGGCGGTGACATGCGTATTCATTGCAGACCTGCCAGCAGCGGGACAAATCCACGTTGATTGACCCGGCGCATCTTGTCAAAAAATGTGTACTACCTATAACACCGAGTCACCAGCCCATTCTGACAGCCAGCAAATCGGCGTGACTCATCCAGGAGATCGATCATGAGCAAAGTAAAGACAACGGGTAATTCTGGAAAACGCAAACCGGAAAAAGGCTCCACTCCGGACAAAGGCACACACCGGGCAGCCGGTGGCGAGCTGCACCAGGTCGCGGGGGGCGGGCACCCGGCGCTCACCACCAACCAGGGCCTCGCACTTTCCGATAATCAGAACTCGCTCAGGGCCAATCCGCGCGGCCCCACGCTGCTGGAGGATTTCATCCTTCGCGAAAAAATCACCCATTTCGATCACGAACGGATTCCCGAGCGTATCGTTCACGCGCGAGCAACGGGCGTGCATGGATTCTTCGAGCTGACCGCCTCGCTGAAGCAATACACCACCGCCAGAATCCTCACCGAGGTCGGTGAGAAAACGCCCGTGTTTACGCGCATATCGACTGTCGCAGGCGGTGCCGGTTCGGTCGACACCCCGCGCGATGTGCGCGGATTTGCCGTCAAGTTTTACACCAAGGAAGGCAACTGGGATCTGGTCGGCAATAACGTCCCGGTTTTCTTCATCCAGGACGCGATCAAATTCCCCGACCTCATCCATGCCGTCAAGATGGAGCCCGACCGCGGCTTTCCGCAATCGGCGACCGCGGACGACACCTTCTGGGATTTCATTTCGCTCACGCCGGAATCCATGCACATGGTGATGTGGATCATGTCGGATCGCACCCTGCCGCGTTCATTGCGCATGATCGAAGGCTTTGGTGTGCATAGTTTCCGCCTGATC
>JAIBFE010000311.1 GCA_019459705.1 Thiobacillus sp.
CCTGGCTGTCGTAGGTCCAGCGGTGAATCGGGCAGACGATGTTGTTCGACGGCAGCTTGCCGCGCCCGGTCAGCATCAGCGCCTGGCGGTGGCGGCACACGTTGGACAGCAGTTCGATGTCCGAGCCGCTGTTGACCAGCATTTTCGCGCCGTCGAATTTTTCCAGCGCGTGATAGTCGCCCGGCTCGGGCACCATCAGCTGATGCCCCGCATAGCCAGGACCGTGCTTGAACAAATGCTTGAGTTCCAGTTCGTAGATGACTGGATCGAAATACCAGGAAACTGGCAGCTGCGGCGAAGTTAGCGACAAGGCGCTGGATTCGGCGAGATCGCTCATGGCGTACCCTACTCAAAACCAAGCCCCCTCCAGCAAGGGTACTGGAGCGGCAAGATGATCCACCGGATTTACGGATGAACCCCCGCCTGAGATAACGCATCACAACGCAGGGAAAGCATGAAATTCTAGCATAGCGCCTCTGCCCGGGGAGGCGCCTCCGCGCTGAATTTGATAAAGTAGCGTCCTTTCTCCGCCGGGTCCGAATTTAATGGCCAAATCCCGCGCCGCCATGCCCCCCAAAGATTACGAGTCCGCACTGGCCGAACTGGAAGCCCTCGTGGCTGAAATGGAATCCGGCCAGTTGCCGCTGGAAGCCTCGCTCACCGCCTACAAGCGCGGTGCCGAGCTATTGCAGTATTGCCGCCAGCAACTGGCCGATGCGGAGCAACAGGTGAAGATTCTGGAAAACGGCGCCCTGCAGCCCTTCAAGACCGAAGACACTGATGACTGATTTTGCCGCCTGGACGCAAGGCTGCCAGACGCGCATGGAAAGCGTGCTGGCCGAATGGCTCCCGCCTGCCCACATTGCGCCGCAGCGCCTGCACGAGGCGATGCGCTATGCGGTGCTGGGTGGTGGCAAACGGGTGCGCCCGCTGCTGGCGTTTGCCGCCGGCGAAATCACGGGCGCCGACCCCGATCGCGTGCAGCATGCCGCCGCCGCGGTGGAGCTGATTCATGCCTATTCGCTGGTACACGACGACATGCCGGCGATGGACGACGACGCATTGCGGCGCGGCAAGCCCACGGTGCACGTCGAGTTCGATGAAGCGACCGCGCTGCTGGTGGGCGATGCCCTGCAGAGCCTGGCGTTTGACATTCTTGCCTCGCAGCCGCTCGCCGACAATGCCTCCACCCAGCTGAAAATGGTCCGGTTGCTGGCGCAGGCATCCGGCTCGCGCGGCATGGCCGGCGGCCAGGCCATCGATCTGGCCAGCGTAGGCAAGCCGCTCGACCTCACCGAACTCGAATTCATGCACATCCACAAGACCGGCGCGCTGATCCGTGCCTCGGTGCTGCTGGGCGCGCAGTGCGGCAGCCTGACCGACGCAACCGCCGCCGCACTCGACCATTACGCCAAGTGCATCGGGCTGGCCTTCCAGGTGGTCGACGACGTGCTCGACGCCGAAGCGCCCACCGCCACACTGGGCAAGACCGCCGGCAAGGATGCGGCCAACAACAAGCCGACCTACGTGAGCCTGCTCGGCACGGCACGCGCGCACGAACTGGCGCAGGAACTGCGTGCCGATGCGCACGCCGCGCTCGACAAACTGGGCGCGCCTGCGGAGCGGCTGCGCCAGCTGGCCAACTTCGTGGTCGAGCGGACGTTCTGAGATGACCACACCCTTGCTCGATACCCTTCATACCCCCGCCGACCTGCGGGCGCTCGCGCCTGCCGAACTGCCGAAACTCGCCGCCGAACTGCGGGAATTCTTGGTGAGCTCGGTCGCCCATACCGGCGGCCATCTGGCTTCGAACCTGGGTGCGGTGGAACTGACCCTGGCGCTGCACTATGTGTTCGACACCCCGCGCGACCGCATCGTGTGGGATGTCGGCCACCAGAGCTACGCCCACAAGACTCTCACCGGACGTCGCGAAGCGATGGCCGGTCTGCGCCAGGCCGGCGGCATCGCCGGCTTCCCGCGCCGCGCCGAGAGCGAATTCGACGCTTTCGGCACCGGCCATTCCAGCACCTCGATCTCGGCGGCGCTCGGCATGGCCGAGGCCTTTCACCAACTGGGTTCCGACCAGCGCGCGGTGGCGGTCATCGGCGACGGCGCGATGACGGCCGGCATGGCCTTCGAGGCGCTCAACAACGCCGGCGCCACGAATCTGCCGCTCCTGGTGGTGCTGAACGACAACGACATGTCGATCTCGCCCAACGTCGGCGCACTCAACAACTACCTGGCACGGCTGATGTCGGGCAAGTTCTACGCCGCCGCCCGCCGTGCCGGCGAGAAAGTGTTGTCGGTCGCACCGCCGATCCGCGAGCTCGCCAAGCGCGCCGAGGAGCACATGAAAGGCATGGTGACGCCGGGCACGCTGTTCGAGGAATTCGGCTTCAACTACATCGGCCCGATCGACGGCCACGACCTCGACGTGCTGCTGGACACCCTCTCCAACATCAAGCAGTTGAGCGGCCCGCAGTTCCTGCACGTGGTGACCAAAAAAGGTAAG
>JAIBFE010000337.1 GCA_019459705.1 Thiobacillus sp.
GTCGTGGTGCTTGATCAGGTGCGCCAGCAGATCACGCTTGTGCGCCTGCGGCACGCGGTGCATCGACTGCTCGATGACTTCCACCGTGGTGTTGCGGCGCGCGACTTCGACGCTCTTCGGGTTGTGCAGCAGGCCGTTGGCGAGGGTGCGGATTTCGTCGGAAAAGGTCGCCGAGAACAGCAGGTTCTGACGCTGCTTCGGCAGCACCGCGAGCACTTTCTTGATGTCGCGGATGAAGCCCATGTCGAGCATGCGGTCGGCTTCGTCGAGCACCAGGATTTCGACGCCGGACAGGTCCACCGTCTTTTGCCCGAGGTGATCGAGCAGGCGGCCCGGCGTCGCTACCAGGATGTCCACGCGCGACTTCAGCGCCTTGAACTGCGGGTTGATGTTGACGCCGCCGAACATCACCATCGAGGTGAGAGACAGGTATTTGCCGTAAGTCTTGACCGATTCCTCGACCTGCGCGGCGAGTTCGCGCGTCGGCACCAGGATCAGGCAGCGCGGGCGACCGGGCTTCGGCGCCTGCGCGGCACGCGTCGACAGGTGATGCAGGATCGGCAGGGTGAAGCCGGCGGTCTTGCCGGTGCCGGTCTGCGCGGCGGCGAGCAGGTCGCCGCCTTCCAGCACCTGCGGGATCGCCTGCGCCTGGATCGGGGTGGGCGTAGTGTAGCCGGCATCGGCAATCGCACGCATGATGGGTTCGGCCAGTCCAAGACTGGCAAAGGTGGTTTCAGTAGTCATGTAATTTTTTCCTGCGACGGCCTGTCACGTTTGCAGTGACACCAATCGAGGCAGACGTATAGGGGATCGCGAGATCGGGGTAAAAGAGCCGCGCACCGATTGGCAGGGTGCGGGAGGCCGCACTATACCGGCAGGGGCCTGATGCGGCAATGCTTTTCTTGCGCCGGCATGCGGAAATGAAAAAGGACCGGCACAGGCCGATCCTTTTTCGATGTTCGGGCTGGTGGGCAGTACAGGGTTTGAACCTGTGACCCCCGCCGTGTGAAGGCGATGCTCTACCGCTGAGCTAACTGCCCCGAAGCGGCGCGAATTAAACCACAACCCGGCGGCCGAGGTCAATTTTGCGGCGGTCGATCCGGTAAAATGGACCCTTTTTTCCGCCCGGCCCCGCCATGATCCGCACCCGCTTCGCCCCCTCCCCCACTGGTTATCTGCATATCGGCGGCGCCCGTACCGCGCTGTTTTCGTGGGCGTTTGCGCGTCATCACGGCGGCCAGTTCATCCTGCGGATCGAGGACACCGACATCGCCCGCTCCACCCCCGAGGCGGTGCAGGCGATTCTCGACGGCATGGCCTGGCTGGACCTGAACCACGACGAAGGCCCGTTCTACCAGACCAAGCGCCTGTATCGTTACAAGGAGGTGATCGAGCAGATGCTGGCCAAGGGCGACGCCTACTACTGCTACTGCAGCCCGGAAGAACTCGACGAAATGCGCGAGGCGCAGCGCGCGCGCGGCGAGAAACCCCGCTACGATGGCCGCTGGCGCCCCGAGCCCGGCAAAACGCTGCCTGTGCCCCCCTCAGGCGTGCAACCGGTGGTGCGCTTCAGAAACCCCGCCGAGGGCACGGTGGCGTGGAAGGATCTGGTCAAGGGCGTCATCGAATTCGCCAACGCCGAACTCGACGACCTCATAATCGCGCGCGGCGATGGCACGCCGACCTACAACTTCTGCGTGGTGGTGGACGACTGGGACATGCAGATCAGCCACGTCATCCGCGGCGACGACCACGTCAACAACACCCCGCGCCAGATCAATATCCTGAAGGCACTGGGCGCGACGGTGCCTCAATACGCCCACCTGTCGATGATTCTCGGCGACGACGGCACCAAGCTGTCGAAACGCCACGGTGCGGTATCGGTGATGCAGTATTTCGAGGAAGGCTATCTGCCGGAAGCGGTCATCAACTACCTCGCGCGCCTCGGCTGGTCGCACGGCGATGCCGAGTTGTTCAGCCGCGAGCAGTTCGTGCAGTGGTTCGACCTCGACCACATCACGCCGTCGGCCGCGCAGTTCAACACGGAAAAGCTGCGCTGGCTCAACCAACAATACATCAAGGCGGCCGATGACACCAGGCTCGCCGGCCTCACCCGCCCCTTCCTGATCCGCAACGGCGCCATCCTGGACGATGGCCCTGACCTCGCCGCGGTCTGCGCGCTGGTGAAGGAACGCGCCGCGACGATCGAGGAACTGGCCGACGCCGCCACGCTGTTCTACCGCACCCTGCACCCCACGCCCGAGCTGCTGGCGCAACACGTCACCCCCGAGGTGCTGCCAGCCCTGGCCGACCTGGCCAGCCGCCTGGAAGCACTGACCTGGGAGCGTGCCGCCATCAGCACCGCGCTCAAGGAAACCCTTACCGCCCACAGCCTCAAGATGCCGAAACTGGCGATGCCGGTGCGCGTGCTGGTGACCGGCGAGGCGCAGACGCCGGCGATTGACGCCACGCTGGAACTGATCGGCCGCGACAAGGTGGTTGCACGCCTGAAAGCGGCGCTGTAGGCCGCCACAGGTGCGAACGATTCCGCTATAATGCGCGCTGTTTTTCGCCGGCGTAGCTCAGTTGGTAGAGCAGCGCATTCGTAATGCGAAGGTCGTCAGTTCGATTCCGATCGCCGGCACCAGTTGTAAAAAAACGCCGCTCAATGAGCGGCGTTTTTTCTGGCCTGATCCCGTCCCGCCTGCCTAAGCCGCCTGTTTCGCCATGATCTCGTCAATGGGACATGGCCTGTGGATGGCATAGCCCTGGGCGTAGTCGACGCCGATTTCCCGAAGCGCATCCAGGAGCATGGGGGATTCCACATACTCGGCCACAGTGCGCAGACCCAGCGAATGACCGATGTCGTTCATCGACTTGACCATGGCGTAGTCACCAGGATTCTTCAGCATGTCCTTGACGAAGCTGCCATCGATCTTGAGCGTGTCGGTACGCAGATTCTTCAGGTGCGAATAGGACGTGAATCCGCTGCCGAAATCGTCCAGCGAAAACCGGCAGCCATACCGGCGAATTTCCCGGATGAAATCCTGCGCGGCGCCATAGCTCTCGATGGCGGCGCTTTCCGTGATCTCGAAAATGATCTTGTCGGTGGGGAAGTCGCTCACCGGCAACACCGACTGCAAGTAGTGCATCACCTCGGGATTGCTGAGCGAGGTGGCGGAAAGATTGATGGCGAATCCGCCCACCGACGCAAACTCCGACGGGTTGGCGACGATCCACTCGAACACGTTGCGCATCACCCAGATGTCCACTTCGTGCGAGCGCTGCAGGCTTTCCACTGCAGGGATGAAGTGCTCCGGCAGGATGTTCACGCCATCCTCGCTTTCGATACCCAGCAGGATTTCATAATAGGGCAGCAACGGCGTGTCCGCGCCGATCGGCATCACCTGCTGGCAACGCAGATGCAGCCCTCTGCCCTTGAGGAAGGAATCGATGCGCCCCGCCCAGTCCATAAGCGATTCCTGGGACTGCAACTGGGGGCTGGCCTGCTCGTATATCTGCATCCGGTTGCGGCCGAGAGATTTTGCGGTGATGCAGGCCGAATCGGCGCGCCGGATCGACTCAACGGCACTGAACCGGGCGGGTGAAAATTCAGTGATGCCGATATTGAAGCCGATGCTGTAACTGTGCTGCTCGTGCTGGAACGGGTAATCCTTCAGCCGGTTGAGCATGCTGTCCACGGCGCTGCACCCCTCAACCCGGTTGCAGTTGGGCAACAGGATCGCGAGCGTATCGTCGCGAAACGCGCCCAGCACAGCGTCGGGGCCGATTTGCGCCTGCACCTCGCTGGCCAGACTGCGCGCCAGTTTTTCAGCGGCCTCCACGCCGCAGGTGTTGTAGATCATGCGGAACTGGTCGAACTCGATGATGCCGACAGCGTGTGCCCTGTCCGCCTGATCCGGCATCGTCAGCTGGTTCAGGCGCAGCATGAAACCCTTCCGATTGAGCAATCCGGTCACCGGGTCATGCAAGACCTGATGCATCAATCGCTGATAAGTCTCGTCGAACAGCGCATGCTCCGAACGCTCTATCAGCGGCAGATCCATATCCTTGCCCGGTTTGGCGAGACCATTCTGGAGCTGCCGGTAAAGTTCGGCCAGCGTGAGATCGGTCTTGTTCGTGGCAGAACGGTTGGCAAAGGCGCAGTTCGATGGCGGCTGGCTGATCCAGATGAGCTGCATCGGAACCCGGCTGCCGTCCAGGCTGAAATCCCACCAGTCCCCCACCCGCAGGCGATCGGCCAGCTGGCTACGCGCAATCTGCACATCGTCGCTCTCGCCGTGCGATGCCGCCAATTTTCCAGGCGGCACGAGAACCATCGGAAGTCTGGCCGAACGCAGTGGATCATCGGCCAGTCCGTTGCCCAGTTCGTCCATAAATGCTGCCAGCAGCTTGGTATCCACATTGACGGTCGCCAGCGTACGTTCGATTTCGCCCAGCAAGGTCTGGGCTGACTCGGCAGTACGCGACACGTCCGCATCGGAGCCGAGCCAGGCGAACATCCGGTCCAGCACGGCCAGGGCAGCATCCCAGGTCTCCCCCTGTGCCCCCTGGCGCATCTCCAGCAGGACGAGATACTGGCGCCAGCCTGCATCCAGCAGACGCAACAGCATGCCAGGCACTTCACGCCCCGCCAGACGCTGCTCGAGTGCGGCGTTGACCCGAGCACGTGCCGACCGGATACGCTCCCTGCCCTCGCAGGCCTCCTGCAGGCGTGCCACCCGTGTTCGGCGTATCTGCAGGATCGGCAACAGCACCTTCTCAAGGCTGTCGCGAACCAGCCCGAAAATGCCGGGATCTTCATCGGCCCGGCTGCAGACCCGGTCTACCA
This sequence comes from Thiobacillus sp., assembly GCA_019459705.1. Taxonomy (GTDB): domain Bacteria; phylum Pseudomonadota; class Gammaproteobacteria; order Burkholderiales; family Thiobacillaceae; genus Thiobacillus. The sequence goes on from JAIBFE010000337.1 coordinate 4,853, forward strand.
GCAGATAGAGGAACCGCTGCAGCTTGGCATCGAAAAACCTGCCCTTGTCATCCGCCGCCACGGCGAATTGCTCGATGAGATTGAGCACCTGACGGGCCGGGTGGTCGGGCAAATTGGGGAAGTCCGTATCCTGCAGCGCCAATTTGAGCAGCGGGCGCTCCAGCCGTTTCACCAGCGACTCCAGATCCGAACTGGGTACAACGTCTGCCCGCGCCCGGGCGAACAGGTCGTTCGTGGCGTCCAGAATCTGCCGGTGATTCAATGCAAGCCGGCTGGCATTGCCCCCAGCCGCGGCAATGCGTGCATCGATTTGATCGGCCAATGACGGCATGCCGGGTACGGCCCGGCTTGCCAATGGCACGCCATCCAGGGCAAGCAGCAGATCACGCAGACTGGCTTCTGGCAGCGCTGTTTCGCCGACTTGCGCGCCGGATGGACGCAGCGCCAGCTCATCGCGACCGGCAAGTTGCCGGGCAGCCTGCTGCAGACGCCCCACCACCTGCAGCACTTCGGGTCGCGCGGCAGCCGGCTGGCGCAAGGGCGAGCCGCCCTGACGCGGTGCCCGCTCCGAAAGCGCACTCGCCGCACTGACTGTGCGCTGCGGGGACTGGTTGAGGCTGGCCAGAATGCGGTCAAGGCTGTATTCGGCGCTTTCCGGGGTCACAGAGGATCCGGCCTGGTCCTGCTTGTACAGAGAATTCAGGGTATCGGCGATTTCAGCCAGATCCGGTTTCGATCCGGGAGGTTCATCGGGCCGGGCCTTGTCTGCTGCGGCCGGCCCGGGAGTCGGCTTCTGACGGGCCTGCGCTTGCGCAGGCTTGGGCTCGACAGCCGGCTGCAGTTCGACCAGGATATGGTTGAGTTGCTGGTAAAGCGCCTGGGCATGACCCGATACGGCTTGCCCAAGCGTCCGATAAAGAACCGTCCGCATGGGATTGGAGAAATCGAGCGTCTGGATGGCGACCTGGAAGGTGCGGCCTATCATTTCCGGGCCAAAAGGGTTGTTCTTTCTGTCGACCGGCATGCCGACCAGCTGGCTGTAACGCTGTTCAAACGCATCAAGCTGGAGAGCGACGTCCACCTCGACCTGCCTGATGACCGCCGACAGATTCAGCCAGTCCTCGAATTCAGCCTCGTCGACGAGGGCAAGCTTGTTTGCTGCCGGCGTCCCACAGGACACTTCCGTGCTGGGCCCGATATCCTGGATGCGATCACGTATAGCATTGTAAAAATCTTCCTCGATCCGGCTGCGGCGCTGCGCCAATTCCTGGGCACCATAGTCGTAACGGGAGCGCTCAAGAAAGCTGGGCGCGTCCTCGCCGGCTTCGCTCAGATGCACCTCAGCGCGCTGGAAAAAATCCTGCATCACCGCATTGAGAAAGCTGCGAAACAGGCTGGTGCACTCCAGCTGCAGCGCCTGCGTCCGCTGCGAGCTCAACCCGGATCCACTCTTGGCATCAGACCGGGGCACGCGCGTGCTCGCCCTGCGCAAGGCATGCAGCGCACCCTCCGGCATGGCCGCGACGAAAACACCCACCCCGCCGGGGGACACGCGCGCGACACGTCCGTTGCAGCGGAACGCCGCCGAATCAGCAACCGAAAACTCCACCTGTACCGGGGTGCCCATCAGAGCAGGGATGGCCGCTTCGGGCGTGCTTTCCTCGAGAAAGGCCACGTACAGCCCGGTCTGGCAATAGTCGCGAATTTCGGAAGGGATGGCCACGCCTTCGCCAAACCGGATACGCGCGGTCTGCAGTGTAGGCAGCCGCACAAAACGCCGTTTTTCCTTGCGGCCTGCTCCGAGAGAAGGGTGTGCCATTATTTTTTCAAAGTTAAGCGGCATTGTTCAATGCCATGTTTGCGCCCTCGAACATGCATCCGCAGAACCAGTCAGGCACAGTGCCATGGTCCTGCGGGCACGATTCAAAAGGTCGCAACCGCTATATGCGATAACGGATAAAAGGCGGGAGGCTTTACCCTGCCAGCGATAAAGGGGGCTTATCAGCCGTACGGCTCGGCCCACCGGCATCCCCAGAGGCGCTATCTTTGTCCAATACGCCCACACGCCGGCGTATAAATAAACATTATTGCGATTCGAACTCGGTGAACGCGCGGTTCATGTTGGCCCGGTGCAGGCCTTCGTAGGTCTCAAGATTCCGGAACGCAGGCAGATCGGCGTAGCGGTCGAGCGTTTCAACCAGCGGCTCCATCGCGCGCGCGGCCGCACCCACCTTGTCCGCAAGAAAATCATAGTAGTCGCCGGTTTCGCGCTGCGCCTGCGCCAGATCGCACACCCGGCCATGGCCCGGCACGATGTGCGCCGGCTTCAGCGCCGCCAGCGCCTTGAAGGCCTGCTGACCGTTCTTCACGCTCGACCACGGCAGCACCCCCATCAAGCGGTCGATATAGACCAGGTCGCCGCTGAACATCACGCGCTGCCGCGGCAGCCACACCCAGGCGTCGCCCGGGAAATGGGCATGTGTGTAAGCCAGCTCAAGCGTCTCGCCGCCCCGCTCCAGCATGGCCGAATCGCCCGCCAGCGTCTTGGGCGCAGGCAGCGGCAGGGTGCCCTGCATGCGCTTGCCGAGGAAACGCGTCATGCCTTCCATGTGCTGCGCCGCATAATCGGCCTGGGTGGCGGCGGTGCGGCTCATTGCGATGATCTCGGCGCCCTTGCCGGCGAAATAGTCGTTGCCGAGCCAGCGGTGATCCTGGCTGCCGGTATTGACGACCCAGCGCACCGGCTGCTTCGTCACTTTGGCGATGGCAGTTTCGATTTTTTTCGCCCCCAGCAGGCTGGCGCCGGAATCGATCAGGATCACCCCCGTGGGCGTGACGACGAAGCCGAAGTTGGCGTTGAGACCGTCGTTCTCTGCGCTGCGCTGGCCCAGCGGGCCGACGATGGCATAGACATTGTCGACGACCTTTTCGGCCTTGGGCTGGAAATCGGCACGCGCGCCCAAGGCAGTTATGCCGGCCAGAAAGGCCAGCATCAGCAGGACAAAACGTTTTGACATGAAGGTTCTTTCAGCGGGTTGGCAATCCCGCTTCATACCATCCTTTGCTGCGGTTGACGATCTTCACCACCAGCAGCATCACCGGCACCTCGATCAGCACGCCGACCACGGTGGCCAGCGCCGCGCCCGACTGGAAGCCGAACAGCGCGATTGCTGCCGCCACCGCCAGCTCGAAGAAGTTGGACGCGCCGATCAGCGCCGACGGGCAGGCGACGCTGTGCTTTTCGCCCACCTTGCGATTGAGCCAGTAGGCCAGGCCCGAGTTGAAGAACACCTGGATCAGGATCGGCACCGCGAGCAGTGCGATGATCAGCGGCTGCGCGATGATCTGCTCGCCCTGGAAGGCGAACAGCAGCACCAGCGTGGCCAGCAGGGCGAGGATGGACAGATGTCCGAGCGTGGCGAGCGTGGCGTCGAATGCCGCCTGCCCGTGCCTGAGCAAAACCTTGCGCCAGACCTGCGCCAGGATCACAGGGATGACGATGTACAGCACCACCGAGGTGAACAGCGTGTCCCACGGCACGACGATCGCCGACAGCCCGAGCAGCAGGCCGACGATGGGCGCGAAGGCGACGATCATGATGGCGTCGTTGAGCGCCACCTGCGACAGCGTGAAATACGGATCGCCGCCGGTCAGCCGGCTCCACACGAACACCATCGCGGTACACGGCGCGGCAGCCAGCAGGATCAGTCCGGCGACGTAGCTGTCGAGCTGCTCGGCAGGCAGGTAAGGCGCGAACCAGTGGCGGATGAACAGCCACGCCAAGAGTGCCATCGAAAACGGCTTCACCGCCCAGTTGACGAAGAGGGTGACGCCGATGCCCTTCCAGTGCGACTTCACCTGGTGCAGCGCGCCGAAATCGATCTTCATCAGCATGGGGATGATCATGATCCAGATCAGCAAACCGACCGGCAGGTTCACCTGCGCGACCTCCATGCGGCCCAGCGCCTGGAAGGGTGCAGGGAACAGCTGCCCCAGCGCCACGCCGGCGACGATACACAGTGCGACCCACAGCGTGAGCCAGCGCTCGAACACGCTCATCGGCGCGCCCGCTGCGCGTTTTCCGGTCACTTCACACTGTGCGCTCATCGGGCGGACTCCATCAAGGTTGGCGCGCTCATGCCGTCTTCCCGATCTCGCGCACGGCCTGCTGCAGCTTCATGCGGTCCAGTTTTTCGAATGGCAGGCTGACGAACATGCAGACACGGCGCTGCAGCTGGTTCATCGCCTCGACCATGGCATGCCGCTTCGCCTCGTCGCTGCCTTCCACTGCGGCCGGATCCGGGATGCCCCAGTGGGCAGTCATCGGCTGCCCAGGCCATACCGGACACACCTCACCCGCGGCCTTGTCGCACACGGTGATCACGAAGTCGAGCTGCGGTGCGTCGGGCCGGGCAAACTCGTCCCACGCCTTGCTGCGGAGGTCGGCGAGGGGGAAATGGTTTTTCTGCAGCATTTCCAGCGCAAACGGATTCACCTGCCCGGCCGGATGACTGCCCGCGCTGAAAGCCCGGAAGCGCCCCTTGCCCAGATTGTTCAACAGCGATTCGGCCAGGATCGAACGCGCCGAATTGCCGGTGCACAGGAACAGCACATTGAAAGGTGGCTCGACCATGGCAGCGTCTCCGTCGATTCAGGCCGCAGCGGCTTGCAGGCCGAGCTTCTCGCGCACCGCCGCAACCAGCCGGGTGCGGATATCGTCGCGCACCGCGAGGAAGCTTTCCAGCGGTTCGCCGTGCGGGTCGTGGAACGGCAGGTGGATGGCCGGGATCGGCTTCGGGAAGATCGGGCAGGCTTCCTTCGCGTTGTCACACACCGTCACCACCAGGTCGATGTGCTCGCTCATCACGGCGTCGATGTCCTTCGGGTGCAGGCCTTCGGTATTCAGACCCGCATCTTTCAGCGCCGCGATCGCGCCGTCGGCCACTTTCGGCTGCGGCCGGGTGCCGGCAGACAGCGCGCGCACCTGGCCGGCAAGATCATGGTTCAGCAGCACTTCGGCCATTTGCGAACGACAGGAATTGCCGGTGCACAGCACCAGCACGGTGTAGGGTTTTGCACTCACGATGAATCCTTGATGAAATGAAATTGAATGACGTAAAACTCAGCAGCAGCCGCCCGCGGCCGGCTTGGCCTTGACCGGGATGCAGCCGGACACCTTGGCCACGGCCGGTTCGGGCACGCAGCAGCCGCTCGCTTCCTGGCCGCCGAACACGGGAACGCTGTCGAGCGTGTGATAGGTCTCCCACGCGATGCCGGTGGGATCGGTCGCCCAGTACTTGTCCGACTTGGCGTAGCAGCAGGCGGTGCCCATTTCCTCGACCACTTCGCCGTCGAGCTGCTGCAGGCGCGCGTTCATCTCGGCCAGTTCGTCGGCGTTTTCCACCTGCACGCCCAGGTGGTTGAGGCCGGGCGCCGCGCCGCGCGCCGAGATCGCGAAGTTGACGCGCGGATCGTCGAGCATCCACTTGGCATAGTCGTCCTTGGTGACGGTCGGCTCGGCGGCGAACATGGTGGAATAGAACTTGATGCTGGCGGCCAGATCGTCGACCGCGACGTGTACGTGGAGGCGTTTCATGTTGACTCCTTTTCGGTAACGCACGCCGGCGAACACACCGGCGAGCAGGGGTTGCCGCCACAGCAGTTTTCGGTGAGAAAACCGAGCAGCGCGCTCATGGTGGAGAAGTTTGCGGTGTAGATGACGAAGCGCCCCGCCTGCTGCGAACTCACCATGTCGGCGTGCGACAGCTCCTTCAGGTGGAAGGACAGCGAGGACGGCGCGATGCCGGTGAGTTCGCTGACCCGGCCGGCGGCAAGGCCAGCCGGACCGGCCTGAACCAGCGCGCGGAAGATGGCCAAGCGTGAATCCTGGGCCAAGGCAGCAAGGGCGGAGACAACCGTTTTCGTTTCCATTTTTCAATGATATTTGAAATATGGAAACCAAGGCAAGCCCCCATCGGAAAAAATTTCAAGCGCCTCAGCGGGGAAAGCCGGTTCAGGCGCCCAACCCGCAGCGCCACAGCGGATCAGTATCCGCAGCCGGGTCCCGATTGCGCGCCGAAACCCACCGCTTCAAACCCCAGGCAATCGCGCGCCACCGCCTCGGCGACCTTGATGCCGTCCACGCCTGCGGAAAGGATGCCGCCCGCGTAACCCGCCCCCTCGCCCGCCGGGTACAAGCCCTTGACGTTGAGACTCTGGAAATCGTCGCCTCGCGTGATGCGCACGGGCGACGAGGTGCGCGTCTCGACGCCGGTCAGCACCGCGTCCTTCATCGCAAAGCCCCTGATCTGCTGATCGAACGCCGGCAACGCCTCGCGGATCGCCTCGATGGCGTAGTCGGGCAGCGCGCTGGCGAGGTCGGTCAGATGCACGCCGGGCTTGTACGACGGTTCGACGCTGCCAAGCGCCGTGGACGGCTTGCCTTCGATGAAGTCGCCGACCAGCTGGCCCGGTGCCTCGTAATTGCCGCCGCCGAGTTCGAATGCGCGCGCCTCCAACGTGCGCTGCAGTTCGATGCCGGCGAGCGGGTCCTCACCCGGAAAATCCTCCGGCGTGATGCCCACCACGATGCCCGCGTTGGCGTTGCGCTCGTTGCGCGAATACTGGCTCATGCCGTTGGTCACCACGCAGTTCGGTTCGGAGGTGGCCGCCACCACCGTGCCGCCGGGGCACATGCAGAAGCTGTAAACCGAACGGCCGTT
>JAIBFE010000348.1 GCA_019459705.1 Thiobacillus sp.
GAGAAAGTCCTCGATCAGGATCACTACGGTCTCGACAAGGTCAAGGAGCGCATCCTCGAGTATCTCGCGGTGCAGCAGCGCGTCGACAAGGTGAAGGCGCCGATCCTGTGTCTGGTGGGCCCCCCTGGTGTGGGCAAGACCTCGCTCGGCCAGTCCATTGCGCGCGCGACCAACCGCAAGTTCGTTCGCATGGCGTTGGGTGGTGTGCGTGACGAATCCGAGATTCGCGGCCACCGTCGCACCTACATCGGTTCGATGCCAGGCAAGATCCTGCAAAGCCTGACCAAGGTCGGGGTGAAGAATCCGCTGTTCCTGCTCGACGAAGTCGACAAGATGGGCCAGGATTTCCGTGGCGACCCGTCGTCTGCGTTGCTGGAAGTGCTCGACCCCGAGCAGAACCACACCTTCCAGGATCACTACATCGAGGTCGAGTATGACCTGTCGGATGTGATGTTCGTCGCGACGGCCAACTCGCTCAATCTGCCCGCGCCGCTGCTGGACCGGATGGAGGTAATCCGCCTGTCGGGCTATACCGAGGACGAAAAGGTCAACATCGCCGTCCGTTATCTGGTGCCCAAGCAACTCAAGGTCAACGGCATCAAGGAGGGCGAGCTGGCCATCGCCGAATCGGCCCTGCGCGACATCGTGCGTTACTACACGCGCGAAGCGGGCGTGCGCAGCCTGGAGCGCGAGATCTCCAAGATCTGCCGCAAGGCCGTCAAGGCCTTGCTATTGAAAAAGCAGCCTACCAAGATTTCGGTGACATCGCGCAATCTGGAGAAATACCTCGGCGTGAAGCGCTTCAGCTTCGGCGTCGCCGAGCAGAACAACCAGGTGGGGCAGGTGACGGGGCTGGCGTGGACCGAAGTGGGTGGCGAGTTGCTCACCATCGAAGCGGTCTCGCTGCCCGGACGCGGCAAGATGACCACCACCGGCAAACTAGGCGAAGTGATGCAGGAATCGATCCAGGCCGCGCTGTCCGTGGTGCGTTCACGCGCGCGCAAGCTGGGCATCCAGGAAGACTTCTACCAGAAGCGCGACATCCACATTCACCTGCCGGAAGGCGCAACGCCGAAAGATGGTCCGTCGGCCGGTATCGCCATCTGCACGTCCATGGTGTCGATCCTCACTGGAATTCCGGTGCGTGCGGATGTGGCAATGACAGGTGAAATCACGCTGCGTGGTGAAGTGCTGCCGATCGGCGGCTTGAAGGAAAAGCTGCTGGCGGCGCATCGTGGCGGTATCAAGACGGTGCTGATCCCACAGGAAAACGTCAAGGATTTGACCGAAATCCCGGACAACATCAAGAACAAACTCGACATTCACCCGGTCAAGTGGATTGATCAGGTTCTTGAGTTGGCGCTGGAGCATACGCCTGAGCCGCTAAAAGACGACCCTGAGGCTGAAGCCCCGGCAATCGCGGTGCCAGAAGAGGAAGGAACCGCGGCCGCCACACTCAAGCACTGAGTATTTTTGACACCACTCCGGAATCCCGCGCCAGCCGCGGGATTTTTTTGTCAATAGCCCGGAATACCGCTTGACACAAGGTTTTGCGGGTTGTTATAAAAGCGGGCACAGGGTTTTCCTGTGCCACTTGAGTGAAGGGGACAACACGTGAACAAATCCGAATTGATTGATGCCATCGCCGACTCGGCCGACATTTCCAAGGCAGCTGCCGGCCGTGCGTTGGACGCAACGGTCGAGGCCGTCAAAAAAGCGCTGAAGAAAGGTGACATGGTGACGCTGGTGGGTTTTGGCAGCTTCTACGTGGGCAAGCGTGCTGCACGCACCGGCCGTAATCCGCGCACCGGCGCCAGCATCAAGATCAAGGCAGCCAAGGTACCGAAATTCCGCGCCGGCAAGGGTCTGAAAGACGCCATCAACTAATAAAAAATGCAGATAGCATTTGGCAAGATCGGAAAATATGTTGTAGAATTTTGGTCTTTGTCGGGTGCTTAGCTCAGCTGGTAGAGCGTCGCCCTTACAAGGCGAATGTCGGGGGTTCGAACCCCTCAGCACCCACCAGCAGGGTAAAGAAAAACACCAAGCGGTTAGGTTTTAGGCAGTACGGTTTTTTGTGTAGTGCAAGGGAGTGGTAGTTCAGTTGGTTACAATACCGGCCTGTCACGCCGGGGGTCGCGGGTTCGAGTCCCGTCCACTCCGCCAACATCTAAAAGGCGAACGCAAGTTCGCCTTTTTTCATTTCATGCAGCGTCTTTTCATTACAGCAAGGCGAGA
>JAIBFE010000360.1 GCA_019459705.1 Thiobacillus sp.
CGCTGTCGAACAGACGGTTGGCGTCGGACGGTCCCCAGTTACCGGCGGCATAGGTCGGGATGTATTCGCGCTCGACCGCCCAGTGCTTGAGAATGGGATCAACTACCCGCCACGCCCATTCGATTTCGTCGAACCGGAGGAACAGCGAGCGGTCGCCTTCGATGACGTCGAGCAGCAGGGTTTCGTAGGCGTCGAGCGTCTGCTCGTCGGTCTTCAGGAAACTCGCGTTCATCTGCATCAGCCGCGTATCCATGTCGAGCCCGGGCTGCTTGACATGGATTTCCATGCGCATCGACTCGTCGGGCTGGATCGACAGCAGAATCCAGTTGGGGTCGATCGTCTCAAGCGGGGTTTCGCGGAACAGCTGCTGCGGCGGATGGCGAAAACGGATCGCGATCATCGAGGTCTGGTGCGGCATACGCTTGCCGGTTCGCAGATAGAACGGCACCCCGCGCCAGCGCCAGTTGTCGATGTAGAACTTGGCGGCGACGAAAGTTTCGGTGATGGAATTCGGCTCGACGTTCTCTTCCTGCTGGTAGCCCAGCACGGGTTTGCCGGCGATGGTGCCGCGGGTGTATTGCGCGCGCAGTGCATGCGCGTGCACCGCGCGCTTGGCAATCGGCCGGATCGAGCGCAGGACTTTTACCTTCTCGTCCTGCAGCGCGTCGGCTTCGAGCGCGGCGGGCGGTTCCATTGCCACGACAGTCAGTAACTGCATCAGGTGGTTCTGCAGCATGTCGCGCAGCGCGCCGGCATGATCGTAATAATCGGCGCGGTTCTCGATGCCGATCGATTCGGCCACGGTGATCTGCACGTGATCGATGAAATTTCGGTTCCACAAGGGCTCGATCAGCGTGTTGGCGAAGCGGAAGACGAGCAGGTTCTGCACCGTTTCCTTGCCGAGAAAGTGATCGATGCGGTAGACTTGCTCCTCGTCGAAATGCTGGTGCAGCAGGCGATTGAGCATCTGCGCCGACTCGAGGTCTTCGCCAAATGGCTTTTCGATCACCACGCGGTTCAGGCCACGCGGCTTGTTGAGTCCGGCGGCTTCGAGGTTCTGGATCACCGCGCCGAATTCCGCCGGCTTGATGGCGAGATAAAACACCGCGCTCGAACATGCCGAGTCGGGCGGCAGCCGTTCGGCCAGCGCCTGGTAGGAGGCAGGGACGTTGAGGTCGCCCTTGAAATAGCTGAAGCGCGCGATGAAGCGCTCGAACACCGGCGTGTCGAGCGCGCCCTTGATCTTGTCCTTGAGAACTTCGCGCATGTGCTCGCGCCAGGTTTCCGTCGTCCAGTCACGCCGCGAAAACGCGATGATGGTGAGCGACTCCGCCAGACGCGCGGCGGCCTCGAGGTGATACAGCGCAGGCAGGAGCTTGTTGGACGCGAGGTTGCCGGTCGCACCGAAAATCACGAATGAACACGGCAGATTGTCGGTTGCCGAATTTTTGCCCAGGTTCATCTCAGCCCTCCTTGACGGCGTGCCCACCGAAGCCCTGACGCATTTTTGCCAGCATTTTATTGGCGTAATCGCCCTTGCCCTGGCTGGCAAAACGCATCATCAGGGACAGCGTCATCACCGGCGCGGGTATCCCCTGCTCGATCGCTTCCAGTGCGGTCCAGCGGCCCTCGCCAGAGTCACCGACAAAGGGCTGAATATTTTCGAGCGTCTGGTCCTGCGCCAGGAAATCCGCCGACAAGTCCAGCAACCATGATTGCACCACGCTGCTGTGGCGCCACAGTTCGGCAATGTCGCTGACATCCAGCTCAAACCCGGGCTTGTTTTTCATCAACGCGAAGCCTTCTGCCAGCGCCTGCATCATGCCGTATTCGATTCCGTTGTGGACCATCTTGACGAAGTGCCCGGAACCGACCATCCCGCAATGCAGCCAGCCGCGGTCTTCAGCGGGTGCGAGCTTTTCCATATAGGGCTTGAGCCGGGCCGCGGCCGCCTCGCTCGCGCCGAACATCAGGCAGTAACCATTTTCCAGCCCCCACACGCCCCCGGACACCCCGACGTCGGAAAACTCGATCTGACGTTCAGCCAGCCAGGCGGTACGACGTTGCACATCCTTGTAAAACGAGTTGCCGCCATCCACCACCAGGTCGCCCGGTGCCAGCATCGGCCGCAAGGTTTGCAGCGCGGCCTCCGTTGCGTCGCCGGCAGGCAGCATCAACCACACAATGCGCGGCGTGGCGAGTGCATCGACCAAGGCCTGCAAGCTGTCACAGGGAAGATGGCCCGTTTCTTCAGCCAGGCTTTGCGTCACATCAAAGCTACGGTTGAACAGCGCAATCTGCGCGCCCTTGCGCGCCAGCCGCCGCGCCATATTGCCCCCCATGCGACCCAATCCGACGATACCGAATTCCATGCTTGACTCCTTTGGGGTGAATGCCTGACTGGCGCAGCAATCGTGCCAGCAACAGATACATGATAGAACGCGAAAATGGCGGCCGAACTACCCAGCGCGTGCTCCCTATCGGTGCGCGATGCACCTGATCAGGCCATCAAACCCGGGAACAGCTTGACCAAGCCGCCCGCGATCATCTCGATTGAAATCGCCGCGATGATCAAGCCCATCAAGCGGGTGACGACATGAATCCCGGTTTTTCCGAGCCGCCGCGCGATCATAGGCGCGGCACGGAACGCCAGCCACACCGACAGGGCCACCAGCACCACCGGAATCAGCAACAGGCCCTGGTGCAGCACGTCGCCCCGCGCCGCGCCGGCCGCCACGATCACATGCGTGATCGCACCCGGTCCCGCCAGCAGCGGAATGCCGAGCGGCACCACGCCGACCGCATCCTTCTCTTCCGCCTCCACCGCCTCGTCCTGCGTCTGCCGCTGCGGGCTGACATGTGCCTGCACCATCGACAGCGCCAGCAACAGCAGCAGCAGACCGCCCGCCACCGAGAAAGCCGCGAGGCGGATGCCGAAAAACATCAGCATGGGCTCGCCCAGAAACGTGAACAGCGTCAGCACACCCAGCACGGTCAACGCGGCAATGCGTGCCGCAGCGCGGCTTTGCGCCAGGCTGTAGCCGTGGGTGGCGAGGAGAAAAATCGGAATGACGCCGACCGGGTCGACAATGGCGAACAGCGCAAATGCCGCCTTGACGAGTTCGAGAATGTCCATGCCTGCATCATAGCCGCATGGCGCAGCAGATTATCCCGCCCGGCGGAACACCAGATCCCACACTCCGTGCCCCAGGCGGATGCCACGCTGCTCGAACTTGGTCAGCGGACGGGTATCGGGACGCGGCGCGTAGTCCGCCACGGTGTTTTTCAGCAGCGGCTCGGCGGAGAGCACCACCAGCATCTGCTCGGCGTAGTCCTGCCAGTCGGTAGCCAGATGGATGTAACCCTCGGGCGCCAGACGGCTCGTCAGCAGGCTCACCAGCGGCGGCTGGATCAGGCGGCGCTTGTGGTGGCGTTTCTTGTGCCAGGGATCGGGGAAGAAAATGTGGATGCCGGCGAGGCTGGCCGGCACCAGCATGCGGGTCAGCACCTCGACCGCGTCGTGCTGAATGACGCGCACATTGGCGAGGCCACGCTCGCCAACCTGCTTCAGCAGCGCGCCCACGCCCGGCGTATGCACTTCTACACCGAGGTAATCGTTTTCAGGATGGGCGGCGGCAATCTCGGCCAGCCCCTCGCCCATGCCGAAGCCGATTTCCAGGACGAGCGGAGCCGTGCGGCCGAACACGGCATCGAGATCGAGCACGGCAGGCTGGTATGGCAGCATGAACTGCGGCCCGACTTCAGCCAGCGCGCGCGCCTGACCGGAGCCGACGCGGCCGGCGCGCAGCACATAGGAGCGGATGCGCGGATGTGCGCCGGTGTCAGTTGCCATGCTTATTTGCTGCCGGTAATGAGGCCGCTGGTCGGCGAACTGGGGCTGGCCTTATAAACTTTCTTCGGCATGCGGCCTGCCAGGAAGGCCTCGCGCCCGGCTTCCACCGCCTTCTTCATCGCCGACGCCATCAGTACCGGATTGCCGGCGCCGGCGATCGCGGTGTTCATCAGCACCGCATCGCAGCCGAGCTCCATCGCAATGGTCGCGTCGCTGGCAGTACCGACGCCCGCGTCAACGATCACCGGCACGCTCAGGCGGTCAATGATGATCTGCAGGTTCCAGGGATTGAGAATGCCCATGCCGGAACCGATCAGGCTCGCCAGCGGCATCACCGCGACGCAGCCGATGTCTTCCAGCTGCTTGGCGGCGATCGGATCGTCCGACGTGTAGACCATCACCTGGAAGCCATCCTTCACCAGCACTTCGGCAGCCTTGATCGTCTCGGCCACGTCGGGATACAGCGATTCGGCGTCGCCCAGTACCTCGAGCTTGACCAGGGAATGGCCGTCGAGCAGCTCGCGCGCCAGGCGCAGGGTGCGAATCGCGTCGTCCGCCGTATAACAGCCGGCGGTATTGGGCAGGTAGGTGTATTTCGAAGGCGGCAGCGCGTCGAGCAGGCTGGGCTGGCCGGCGTCCTGGCCGATGTTGGTGCGGCGGATGGCGACGGTGACGATTTCCGCGCCCGAGGCCTCGACCGCGAGGCGCGTCTGTTCGAAATCCTGGTACTTGCCGGTGCCGACCAGCAGGCGCGAAGCATAGGATTTTCCGGCAATGACGAGAGGGTTCATAAGTTCAGGTGTGGCCAAGAGAAGAAGGGTAAGGAGCGGGAAACAAGGAACAAAGGGAACAGCCGGGGCTTCGCACTACCTCAGCCCCTCTTCTCCCTCCATATCAGCCACCGCCAACCGCGACGACAATTTCCAGACAGTCGCCGCTGGCCAGCGGGGTGTCGACATGCTGGCTGCGCGGGACGATTTCGCCGTTTTTTTCGATGGCGATGCGTTTTCCTGTCAGGTCCAGTGATTCGATCAGCTGGGCCAGGGTGAGCGGGGCAGGGAAGGTACGGGGTTCGCCGTTGATGACCAGTTCAATCACAAAGCACTTCTTTTCTATCCGGGGAACATGAGTTTCAGTATCATGCCGAATTCTACCCTGAAGGACATGAAGGTAGAGGTAGCACGCGGGCGTCGTATAGTGGCATTACCTGAGCTTCCCAAGCTCATGAGGAGGGTTCGATTCCCTTCGCCCGCTCCAGTCAAGGCAGTGCGGTTGACTGCCGTTCAATAATTTGTTCCCCTTGGCCCTAATTGCGTTCAGGCCATGAAGACCCAGTCAGCCCCCCTCTCCCCTGCCGCACTGCTACGCGAAGCTGATGCACGCATGGCACAGGCGCTGGACAACTTCTTCCAGCGCCGCCGCGCCGCTATTCAGGACGCGATTGTGCGTGCGCTGTCAGCCCAGATGACGCCCTCGACCCTCGCAACGGGGCAAACCTGCCTGGACTGGCTCAATGCCTATCCGGAGGCCTTGTCCACTGCGTTCGCCGATCAGTTCCGCCTCCACCTCGCCCGACCTGAAACCTTTGGCCAGCGTCATGGCGACCATCCCGCCACCCTGCAGCTGGTGGACGACAACACGTTCAGTCGGCAACTGGCAGAAGAAAAAGTTGCAGCTCACCTGACCGAAACCCTGCGTGCCGAGATGGTGCTGCTGTTCGGCCGTATGCAGGGACTGCGGCGAGCCGCGCTGGAAGACCAGAATCATGCAGAGGCCTATGGCCCGCTGCCGGTCATGCGCGCCCTGTCACGCGCACTCGATGCACAGGGCATCGATTCACAATGCGGCACTTTCCTGATCCAGTGTGCCACCGCCTCCCTGCTCGATACGCTGAAACACACCTACGCGTCGCTCAACCAGTTTCTCGGGACGCAGGACCTGCCCGAGCCCCCTGTCGTACCGCCCGCTCCGCCGCCCCGGCGAACTGCAGCCGACGCGGGCCAAGACATCCTGGCACACATCCAGGCTATCGTCGCCCGTTCGGACGACCCCGGCCTGAAGGCCGCAGAGGCGCTGTCAGGCCGCATGCTTGCCCTGCCGCAACGGCTGATCGACAGTCTGGAGAGCTGGCAAACCCGCCCGGGAGAAATGGCCGGCCAGACGTCCGGGACGCCGGCCCTGGTCCTGCGGCAGCTGCAGGTGGATGCGCGCCAGGCCGGAACAGGCACATTTGACCTCGCGGTGCTGGATGCCGTGGCCGGACTGTTCGAGTTCATCCTCGATGACCCGGCCATATCGCCACGGTATAAGGCTGCAATCGGCCACCTGCAAATCCCGGCCCTCCGGGTCGCGCTCGTCGAACCCGTTTTTTTCAGCGACGAGCAGCATCCGGCACGCCAGATGATCGATCTGATGGGACTGTTCTCGCGACGCTTCCCGGAACACAACCCCTCGCATGCTCCGGCAATAGAACAGATCGAGGCGGTCTGCACCACCATCCTCAATAACCCGGGCCACCCAGCCGAAGCATTTGCACGGGCGCACAGTTCGCTGGCCGCCTGGCTGGCCGATGAGAATGCGCGCTCCGAAGTCGAGCTGGCCTCGGAGGTGGCGCACCTGGAACGTATCGAGCGCCAGGAACTGGGCACCCTGCTGGCGCTGGAAAACCTGCACGACCTGACCGAACGCTACCCCGCTCCGGAATCGGTTCTGCGGCGGCTCGAAGCGGCCTGGGTGCCGCACATGGCCTCCCTGTATGTGGCCGAATCCGGCGAAGGCCCTGACTGGCGGGCGGCCTGCCTGACCCTGCTGCAGCTTTTTCTCAGTCTGCAGGCGCCGGACAGCGACGCCGCACGCGAGTCCCGCTTGCGATCGATTCCACCCATCAACACCGCATTACGGCAAGGGCTGCTGGCACAAGGGGCCGAGCCCGCACAGTTGAAGGACTTTTTCAGCGCCATCACCGCCACCCAGGAATGCTGGATCCGCCCAGACGTGGGGCAGCGTGAAGCCGTGGTCAGCACGTTTACACCGCTGCGCATTTCGCAGGAACAGGTCGAATCGCTCGCCCACCAGTTGGCAGACACGCCGACCGATGACCCCATCCTGAAACAGACGCAACAATTGCTGGAAGGCGACTGGGTGGATTTCGACCCGCCATTCGATGGCCTGGCGACCGCGCGCGTGGCCTGGGTCGGTGTACACGGCTACCTGCTGTTCTGCGACAGCGCGGGCGAACAACGCTTCTCGCTCGATTGCGACCGGCTCGCGGCAGAAATCCGCGCTGGCCGCGCCCAGATACCTGAGCAGTCACTCACCCGCAAAGCCATGCTGCGTCTCAAAACGCATTTGTCCTCCAGCCCCAGCTGAAATTTTCAAGTTGGGCGCTCAAGTTTTCCCCGCCTGCGGCCGATAGTCCAGTTATGCGGTTGTGCGTCGATTTTTCGTCGCCATCGCCGACCACCGAACAGGGCAAACCCGCCGCGAGACGGGGACGCAAAGTTACCGGTCTCAGCCTCCCCTTGGGCGGCCGAGACAGCGGAACCGCCGGCAGCATTCCGGTCACGCGCAGATCACCCCGTTCCCAGGTCGGCCAGCCGCCGATACCGCGAGGTGACCCCATGGAGCGCGAGATGCCAGACAATTCAGTCGTAGTTAACCTCAATCAATTCGAGCGTTCGCGCCGTGCACAGGTCTCTGCCGAGACCCTGTCGATTCTGCATGGCTGCCGCGACCTGTTGATCGAAGGCGCAACACGTGTGCTGACCCGGCAAACCGAGGCCATGGAAAACACGCTGCTGGCGATGGCCGATCGTTCGCCGCTGCTCGACACGCGCAACAGCTACTACGGCGCCCAGGGCATTCTCAACAAACGGGCCAATGAGTTACTGAGCATCTGCAAGGATGTGTATTGCCAGACGTTCAGCGACTTTGCCCACAACCGCGAAAAACCTGCCAGCACCGAACTGTCCGAACTTTCTCTGGTGGATGACCAGGATTTCGAAATCACGCTGGCAGTCGACAAGGCCACCTCCCGACTGCGTTACAACTGCGCCGAGGAGCTGGTCGCCCTGGATGCCCGCATCGCCCACCTGCTGGGCCGCGCCGATCTGTCAGAAAACGACAGCCCGCTTGGCCCGCGCGCATTGTGCGAAGCGCTGCTGGACGGCATTACCCGCATCCAGCCGGAACAGGACATCCGGATCGTGCTGCTTAACCAGTTCGACCTGGTGCTGACCACCGAACTCGCGCAAATCTACCAATCCATCAACCGTTACCTGATCGACCGCGGCATCCTGCCCGATCTCAAGGTCGGCACAAAAGCCCGCGCCCAAAGCACGGCCGCAACGCCAAACAGCGCTGCGGCAGCCAGCGCCGCCCACGCGATGCAGGGGCAGACGGGGGGCGACATGTTCAGGCTGTTCGAACAGATGGCCGGCGGCGGCACCGCAGCTGGCGGTGGCGGGTACGCGGGCGGTGCATCAGCGGGGCTTGGCGGATTCAGTCTGCTCGATTCGCTCAGCCAGCTTCAAACCGGCTCCATGATGCTGCCCGGCGGCGCCCGTTTCGAATTGCCGCTGCTGGAAGCTGCCACCATCCATAACGTGCTGCGCAGCCTGCAGCAAAGCCCGGTCATGCAGTCGGCCAGTCCGCTCGATGCCGTGCTGGTGGATGCGGTGGCCACGCTGTTCGACGTGGTGTTCGACGAAGCCACCATCCCCGACCGCCTCAAGGCGCAAATCGCGCGGCTGCAGATCCCGGTGCTGAAAGCGGCGATGCTGGATCGCAACTTCTTCTCGCAATCGAATCATCCGGTCCGCCGCATGCTCGATGCGATCGCCACGCTTGCCATCCACCTGCCCGACAACGAGGCCGGCAATGCCCGGCTGGAGTCGATTTCACAGATCGTCAGCCGCGTGCTCGACAGCTTCGAGAAAGACATCGCCGTATTTGATTCCGCTGCCACGGAACTGGAGGCGATGGGCGCCCTGCTGGAAGACACGCTGGAAGAAACCGTGGACGCCGGCCTGCAGGAGGACATCGCACAGATCAAGCAGTCCGAGCGCGCAGAACTCGCGCCGGTGATCGTACATGACTTCATCAATCGCGCGCTCAAGGAGCAGCCGGTAGTGGAAGCCGTGCGTGAATTCCTGCGGCGTGACTGGGCACAGTTGCTGACCCTGGACTACGTCAACGAAGGCGAGCAGGGCGCGCATTTCAACAGCCATGTAGAAACCATGCGCGAGCTGGTCTGGAGCGTGCAGCCCAAGGCCGACATGGACGCTCGGCTGATGCTGGTGCGCATACTGCCCGGATTGCTGAAACGCCTGCGCGAGGGCGTGGCAGAAATCGAACTGCCGGAAAAGCTTGCCGACCGATTCTTCGCCACCCTGGTCATTCTGCACGCCAACGCAGTCCGCCCCAATGCCCAGCCGGTGCCTCTGCCCGACATCACGCCCGAGGAAATCGAGGAACTGGCAATCGCTCCGGCAGCCGAAGCGGCCGTCTCGCCAGAACCCGCAGCCGAAGCCGAGCCCGTCGCACCCGAGCTTGAAGATGAGTTCACCCTGCGTGCCCGTGCCCTGAACAAGGGCGACTGGGTGGAATTCCACTACGACGACGGCACCTTCCGCTGGGCACGGCTGGGTTGGGCCAGCAGCATCAAGAACACCTACCTGTTCTCGGACCAGGACGGCATGAACAGCTTTTCCATCAGCCTGAACCGCCTGGCCGACAAGCTGCGCCGCGGCGAAGCAGTGCTGGTCGAGCGCAAATCCATTACCGAATCGGCGTTCGGCAAGCTGATGAACCTGTTCCGCCAGAAGCTCGGCGCCGCATAAGTGCCGGGGTGCGGCCGAGTCGTCGCCCATGCAACCAAGGCCCGCCCCTTCAGGTTTTCCAGCATCCCATTGATTCACCCGGTCACCCCGGCTACCCTGCCGGGGTGAAACCGTTCTCATCCCGCATCATCCATTGGCAACAGCGCCACGGCCGCCATACCCTGCCCTGGCAGACCACGCGCGACCCTTACCGTATCTGGCTGTCGGAAATCATGCTGCAGCAGACCCAGGTCGCCACCGTCATCCCCTATTTCGAGCGCTTTGTCGCACGCTTTCCCGATTTGACCGCACTGGCGGCCGCGCACGAGGATGCAGTGCTCGCGCTATGGAGCGGGCTGGGTTACTACAGCCGCGCGCGCAATCTGCACGCGGCCGCGTGCACCATCGCCGACAATCAGGGCGGAAAATTTCCGGCGACGGCCGACGCCATCGCACAGTTGCCGGGCGTCGGACGCTCCACCGCCGCAGCCATTGCCGCACTGGCATACGGCCAGCGCTGCGCCATTCTCGACGGCAACGTCAAACGTGTGCTGGCACGCCACGGCGGCATCGCCGGCTGGCCCGGCGACAAAAAAGTTGAATCGGCGCTGTGGCAGCTGGCCGAGTCACGTCTGCCGCACGGCGCCATCGAGGCCTACACCCAGGGCATGATGGATCTCGGCGCACTTGTCTGCACCCGCAGTCAGCCCGCCTGCACAGGCTGCCCGGTCAATGTCGACTGCATCGCCTACACGCAGCAACGGACTACCGAGTTGCCTGCGCCGCGTCCAAAAAAAATGCTGCCCGAAAAGCAGGTACAAATGCTGCTGCTGCTCGATCGCGGCGAGCTGATGCTGGAAAAACGCCCGGTGCAGGGCATCTGGGGAGGAATGTGGAGCCTGCCCGAGCTTGCTCTCGATGCCGATCCGGCCAGCCACTGCCGCGACCACTTCGGCCATGTCGCGCTCACACAGCAGGCGATGCCGCAGCTCACGCACAGCTTCACCCATTTCAAGCTGCATATCCATCCGGTGCAGTTGCAACTTGCGCCACGCCTCGCCACGCCGGCCGGGCAGATCTGGCTCCCCCTGTCCAGCGCACTCGATGCAGCCCTGCCCGCCCCCATCCGCACGCTGGTAAAACAACTTGGTCCTCACTGAGCAGCGCGCCAACTGGGTGCATTGCGGTTGCCGTGCTATAAATCTGCAACCCGATAAAACACAATCCCCACGCCCAGTGACACATGCGCGTTTTTTCTTCCGGCAGCTGGTGTTGCTGGTCCTGCTGGCAAGCCCGCTTGCAACATCGGCCGGAATCATCGTCCACCCCAGCGTCGAGGGCCGCAGCATCAGCGTCACCAGCCTGCGCAACATCTACACCCAGCGTCAGACGCTTTGGCCCGACCGCCGGCCCATCGTGATTTTTGTCTTGCCGGACAACCATCCGGTACATGAGGCCTTTGCCAAGGAAAAGCTCGGCCTCTACCCCTATCGACTGCGCCAGACCTGGGACCGCCTGAGCTTCAGCGGCATGGCCAGTACACCGATCGAAGTGAAGGATGAAAACGAAATGCGGGCGCGCGTGCGCGCCACCCCGGGAGCAATCGGATACACGAGCAAGGACACAGGCTATGAAGGCATCAAGACGCTCAGGCTGGAATAGCCTGTTGCTGGGCGGACTGCTGGCGACGTCACCCGTCTGGGCAGACGACCTCGCCAGCCCGCGCTACCACATTCAGGGATTCGCGGCACAAGGCCTGATCGGAAGCACCAACAACCGCTTTTTCGGCGACAGCCGGGACGCGGTCAGCACTGAATTCACCGAGGCGGGCCTTCACGGCTCCTGGCAGCCGCTCGACCCCTTGCGCCTGTCTGGTCAGGTGCTCTATCGCCGTGCGGGCGAGAGCGACCGGGATGGACTGCGCCTGGATTATGCCCAGGCCGACTGGCAGTTTTATCAAACCGATGTCACCCAGTTCGGCCTCAAACTCGGCAAGGTCAAGCTCCCTTACGGCCTGTACAACGAAACGCGCGACGTGCCTTTCACCCGTCCCGGCATCCTGCTGCCGCAATCGGTTTATGTCGACAACAGCCGCGATTTGCTGCTCGCCGCGCCCGGCATCTTTCTGCATGGCGCCAGCGTGCGGGAATACGGCGCAACCGATTTCCAGCTGGGCTGGATACGCCCCAATTTCGACAGCGAATCGGTGGAGTATGTCTTCCTGGGCAATACCCGGCCCGGCGGACTGAAAGGCAAAGGGGCCCTCGGCGCCCGCTTGCGCTGGGACACTCCGACCGACACCACCCTGATGCTGACCTACGCCGACGCCAAGGGCGATTACCTCCCCGGCAGTCTTGACCCGCTGGCGGCAGGCGAAGTGCGTTTCCGCAATTGGCTGGCGAGCGTGCAGCAACGGCTCGATACCCTGACACTGACAGCCGAGTATGCTGAACCGCGACTCGACCTGCGCGGCTTCGGCGCACTCCCTGATACCCATCGGGTAGTTCAAGCGGTTTATCTCCAGGGTGAGTGGCGCTTCCACCCGGCATGGGAGCTGATGCTGCGCCACGACATTTTTTATCGCGACAAGAACGACAAAAATGGCCTCCAGTTTCAGGCCGCCACCGGCCTGCCGGCGCACACCATGTTTGCCCGCGACTGGACGCTGGGCCTGCGCTGGGATGCCACGCCCAGCCTGATGCTGCGCGCGGAATACCACCATGTCGACGGCACCGGCTGGCTGCCGGGCCCGGACAACCCCGACTTCCTCAGCCGCGAACAGCGCTGGAACATGTGGCTATTGCAGGCGGCCTACCGGTTCTAGCGCTATGCGCTTTCCCGCATTTCTCAGCCTGAAGTGGAAGCTGCTGCTGCCGCTCACCCTGGCCATGGCAATCGGCACGGTGGCGCTCACCTGGGTCAACGACACCAATCTGCGCCGCGAAGTGCAGCAGACACGGCTTGACAGCGCAATCCGCAACGCGTCGCTGCTGCACTTCCTGATCCAGCAGAACGAACGCCAGCTGGTGGACGCAGGCGCAGCGCTGGCCGATTTTCTGGTAGCCAGCCGCGGCGGCGCGCCCGACCTTGAATCCGGCTTTGTCCTGCAGCCCTACTGGGAACAGCTCAGTCTCAACCAGGGCTTTGAAAGCCTGCGTCTGTACGACTCCGACCGGCAGATGCTGACCGGTTTCGGCAACACGCCCGCACCCGATGAGATGATGACCGTCAGGCTGGCCGAAGTGCTGGCCCAGGAACGCCCCGTCAGCGGCCTCTACTGCGCCGAGCGCTGCCTGTTCTATGGCATGGCGCCGGTGCTGCATGCAGGCGTCACTGCAGGCGTGGTGGTGGTATCGATGGACCTGTCCAGCCTGTTGAGCGCGTTTGGACAAAGCAGCGGGCGCGATCTGGCCGTAGCCGCCGACCGCAGACAGACGCCTCAATTGCTCGCCACCACCTCCCCGGACATCAAAACCATGGTGGGCAAGGCGAAATTCGCACCGTATCCGCAACACCCGCACCTCGAATCCGCCCTCAGCCACATCGACGGAAAAGTACACGAATGGCAAAGGCTGAAGCCGCTTGCGGCCACGCCCGACGCCCCCTACTTCATCACGCGCAAGGACGTGACCGATGCCGAACAGGCCATCGAAAAGGCATTCCTGCGCAACCTGGCCACAGGCCTGCTTGTTTTCGTTCTGGCCGAGGGTGTGCTGCTGGTTTCGCTCGCCTGGTTCATGCGGCGGATGAACCGGGTCAGCACGGGTCTGCCGCTGCTGGGCGAAGGCCGCTGGCGGGATGCCCGTCAGCATCTGCAGTTTCGCGCCGCGCCGCCACGCGACGAACTCTCCACGCTGGAAGAAGCCGCACTCACCCTCGCTGGCCAGCTCGAAACGCTCGACACCGCCTCGCGCACTCAGCAAAACGATCTCGCCAAGCTGGTCGACACCCTGTCGCAGGAACGCGACTTCATCTCGGGCCTGCTGGACACGGCTCAGGCGCTGATCCTGACACTGGATCGGCACGGCGTGATCCGCATGGCCAACCATTACGTGGAAACGCTCACCGGCCTCACCGAAAACCAGCTGATCGGGCAGGACTATTTCAGGCAGATGATCGCACCGCAGGAAAGCCGCGACTGGCGTTCGCGCCTGCTGGCGCACTTTGCAAACGAGTCCGCTCCGCTGCGATTCGAGGCTCTGCTCGCCACCCCCGGCGGCCTGCGCAACATTACCTGGGTACACTCCCGGATCGGTCAGGAAGGCGGCAGCGAACCGCTGATTCTCTCGGTAGGCGTGGATTTGACCGAACTCAAGAGCGCGCAGGCACGGGCCAGTTATCTGTCCGATTACGACACCCTGACCGGGCTCTACAATCGCCAGGGCTTTCAGCGGCGTCTGGTGCATGCGCTGACCGAACTGAAGAACGGCGCACTGCTGCTGATCGACCTCGACGACTTCAAGGCGATCAACGATCTGGCCGGCCATAGCGCGGGCGACACGGTGATCCAGAACATGGCCGAACGTCTGCGCGAGCTAAAGCCTGCACCCAAACTGGCCGCACGATTGGGGGGTGATGAATTTGCCCTGTTTTTTGAACCGCTGCCGGATGCGCAATTGCTGCAAACCGCGCGTTTCCTGTGTAAGGGCGATCGCGACCTGCACATTGCCACCGCCTGCGTCGGCATCGCCGTGGTCCAGCCCGACTGCACCACCGAAAGCCTGCTGGGCCACGCCGACCTGGCGCTCTCCCAGGCACGCGTCAAGGGCCGTTCCAACTGGCATCTCTACAACCCGGCGGACGGCACCCGTGAAAGCCTGCTCGACCGCACCGAGCAACTTGCGCTGATTACTGACGCGTTGCATGACAACCGGCTGGCCCTGTTCCTGCAGCCCATCATGGCGATCCAGTCCGGCCGGGCCACGCACTACGAAGCGCTACTGCGCGTCCACACGCCAGACGGCCAGATTCTCCCCCCCGCCCCGCTGATCGCGGCCGCCGAAGCCTCCGGCCTCATCCGCGAGATCGACCAGTGGGTGCTGGAACATGCCATCGCACTAATAGCGGGCCACCCGGGCCTGCGCCTCGCGGTCAACCTGTCCGCCCGCAGCCTGGACAACCCGGAGTTGCCTGCGCAGCTGCAGGGGATGCTGCAGGCGCACGGCGTCACACCGCAACAGCTGATCCTGGAAATCACCGAAACGGCAACCCTCAACCAGATGACCCATGCCGAAATCCTGCTCAACGGCATCCGTGCGCTCGGCTGCAAGCTGGCGCTGGACGATTTCGGCGTCGGCTTTTCCACCTTCCAGTATCTCAAGCACCTGCCGGTGGATTTCGTCAAAATTGACGGCTCGTTCATCCGCACGCTGGACCACAGCGAGGACGACCGCCTGTTCGTGAAAGCACTGGTCGAGGCGATACACGGGTACGGCAAGCTGGCGGTGGCGGAATATGTCGAAACCCAGGCCATCCTCCAGTGGGTGACCGAGCTTGGCGTGGACTATGCCCAGGGCTATCACTTCGGCCGGCCGCAACCGGCCGACATCATGCTCGCATCCAGCGCTGGCTGATTTCGAAGGCGGTGCTATACATAGCCTTAAGAACCCAACCGCAGGAGGTTGTCATGAATATGCGCACCGATGCTCCTGGCACCGCAGTCTTCGATCCTGATGGTTTCTTGATTGACCCGGCCATGTGGAGCGAAAGCCTGGCCGACCGCGTCGCTCAAACCGACGGACTGGGGGAATTGAGCGATTTGCAGCTCGGCCTGCTGCACGCCCTGCGGCGTGAATTTTCCAAGCACGGCACCGTCACTGCGCTCAGCCACGTCTGCCACCTCACCGGACAAAGCGCCGACTGCATGCAGCACCTGTTTCCCAGCCCGCGCGAAGCATGGCGGATCGCCGGGCTGCCCAATCCGGGCGAGGAAGCCAAGTCCTATATGTAGCCAGCGGGACCAGGTCGGTCGACGGGCGGGATGCTGTATTCGCGCGATTTCAATCCACCCGCACCTGGGTGGGTGCCCTAATCCAGCGGCGCATCGATATAGGCCCTGCCCTGCGGGCACCCCGAGTTGTAATGCCTGCTCCCCGCGCGGGCGTAGGGGAGCGGATGCCCGGGCGCGCCGGTCACGGGGTCGCGCTCGAAATGAATCCGCACTTCGCGCAGCATGGGGAAACGCTTGGCCGGATCCGGCGTGCGCGGCGTCTGGCAGTCGAACGTGACGGCGTCCTTCAGCGCCGGATCGGCACGGGCCAGCGCCTCCCGCAGCGAGACCAGGCTGACTTCGCGCCCCATGTGGCGCGCAATCTCGCCACCGATCGCGCGGTTGACGCGCTCGGTCAGCGCAGCGGAGGCAGTGAAATATTCGGCTTCCGAAAGCCCCGAGCAACTGCCATGCTTGGCCCACTGATAACGGTCCAGGCAGTCCGCCGCTGCTGGCATCACCCGTCCAAGCTGCGCACGCGTGTCAGGCGGCAGCCGCAACGGCGGCAGGCGACAGAACGCGCCACCGGTTTCGCCGCCGCAGTACGACGGATGTTTGCGGTCGGCGCGATTCGGCCACAACCCGTGCAGGGTAAGCGGCATTGCCTTGAAGCCGGCTTCGGACAGGGCTTGGCATTGCGCAAATTTCTGCTTGCGCTGCGGCTCATCCTCACAGAACGCCGGCGCCACGCTCAGGGCCAGCAGGTAATAGTCGAAACGCGCCGGCTCGGCGCAGCCGGCAAGTGGCGCCAGCAGCAACGCGAGCAGCATTCCTTTCCATCGCATGTTCAGTCTCCCGTGTGGCGACATCGTGCCACAATGCGCCTGCCTCGCCTTGTCCGGATTCCGGTAAAATCGGCGTTTTCAATTCGTTAAGAGAATTACACCATGTCCATGGCCGACCGCGACGGCGTCATCTGGTACGACGGCAAGCTCGTACCCTGGCGCGACGCCACCACCCACGTCCTCACCCATACCCTGCACTACGGCATGGGCGTCTTCGAGGGCGTGCGTGCCTACAAGGCCGAACAGGGCACGGCGATTTTCCGCCTGCAGGAACACACCGACCGTCTGTTCCGCTCCGCCCACATCCTCGGCATGAAGCTGCCGTTCGACAAGGCGACGATTTCCGAGGCGCAGCGCACCGTGGTGCGCGAGAACAAGCTCGAATCCGGCTACCTGCGCCCGATGGCCTTCTTCGGCTCGGAAGCGATGGGCATTTCGGCGAAGAACCTGTCGGTGCACGTCATCGTTGCCGCCTGGCCATGGGGTGCGTATCTGGGGCAGGAAGCGCTGGAACGTGGCATCCGCGTGAAGACCAGTTCGTTCTCGCGCCACCATGTGAACATCACCATGTGCAAGGCCAAGGCCAACGGCAACTACATCAATTCGATCCTCGCACACAAGGAAGCCGAGACGGACGGTTACGACGAGGCGCTGCTGCTCGACGTCGACGGCTTCGTCGCCGAAGGTTCGGGCGAGAACTTCTTCATGATCCGCAACGGCAAGCTCTACACGCCCGACCTCACGGCCGCGCTGGAAGGCATCACCCGCGACACCCTCATCCAGTTGGCCAGCGAAATCGGCCTGCAGGTGATTGAAAAACGCATCACGCGGGACGAAGTTTATTCCGCTGACGAAGCCTTCTTCACCGGCACAGCCGCCGAGGTCACGCCGATCCGCGAACTCGACAACCGGTCCATCGGCGAAGGCACGCGCGGCCCCGTCACGGCCAAATTGCAGGCGATGTATTTCGACTGCGTGCACGGCCGCGCCGCGTCCCACACCGGCTGGCTCACGCTGGTCAAATAAGCGAGACCGGCATGAGCGAGCGGACCGACAATACCCAGCGCGTCATCGAGGTCGCCGAAAGCGACCTCCCCCTGCACTGCCCGATGCCGCAGCACGCCGACTGGAATGCGCATCCGCGCGTGTATCTGCCGATCGAGTCGCGCGGCGATGCGCTGTGCCCGTATTGCGGCACGCTCTATCGTCTGAAAGGCAAGCCCAGCGGCGCCCACCACCACTGATGCCGCAGCCTCAACCGGGCTGACTGCCATTGAGGGTACTGCTCGCCCGCCGGCCAGAGTGCGTCGGATTCACGCAATCCAGGAATCATGACCGAACACGCTTTCCCCACCCCCGAAGCCGCCGAAGCGGCGTTCTATGCAGCCTTCGAGGCGCGATCGCTCGACGCCATGATGGCAGTCTGGTCGCACGCCGATCACATCGCCTGCATTCATCCGCTGGCCGCACCGCTGAACGGGCGTGCTGCGGTGGCAGCCGGCTGGCACAGCATGTTCGAGGCCGCGGGACAATTCCGCGTGCAGGTGGAAACCGTGCATGAAATGCGCGAGCCCGATCAGGTCACCCGCATCGTGCGCGAGTACCTCGTCATCGGCCAGGAAACCGAGCCGCGCCCGCCGATCCTGGCGACCAACGTGTATCGCAAGGAAGCCGGCGGCTGGCGCATGATGCTGCACCATGCCTCGCCGCTCCAGGTCGGCGGCACACCGCCCTCGCGCACGCCGCCCGTCGTGCTGCATTGAACGGCCGTTGAAGCACGCCACGAAAACCGCACCTTACCGCGCGCCGGCCTGGCTGCCCGGCGGTCATCTGCAAACCATCTATGCCAGCCTGTTCATCCACGTGCCGCCGCTTGCCACCCGCCGTGAACGCCTGGAATTGCCGGATGGCGACTTCCTCGACTTCGACTGGGTGGACGGCCGGGCCGGTGCGCCTGTAGTGGTGCTGTTCCACGGCCTGGAAGGCAGCGCCGACAGCCACTACGCACGCGACCTCATGGCCCATGCCCGGGCACGCGGCTGGCATGGCGTGGTCGCCCATTTCCGCGGCTGCTCGGGCGAGGACAACCGGCTGCCGCGCGCCTACTTCGCCGGCGACAGCGGCGACATCGAGCAGATGCTGCGCCATGTCCGGACGCAACGCCCCGATGCGCCGATTTATGCCGTCGGCGTTTCGCTCGGCGGCAACGCGCTGCTGAAATGGCTGGGCGAGGCAGGCGAGGCGGCACACGAACTGGTCGCGTGCGCTGCGGGCGTGTCCGCACCGCTCGATTTGACCGCGGCCGGATACGCGCTCGATCGCGGCTTCAATCGCCGCGTCTACACCGCACGCTTCCTGGCTACCTTGAAGCAGAAAGCGCTGAAGAAGGCACAGCAATTTCCCGGTCTGCTGGACGCAAAGGCGATTGCCGCCTCCACCACCTTCCGCGAATTCGACACGCTGGTGACCGCACGCCTGCAGGGCTTGCGAGATGCCGACGACTACTGGCTGCGGGCATCCTCATAGCCGCTCCTCAGATCGGTCGCCGTGCCGACGCTGGTCATCAACGCAAGAAACGACCCTTTCCTGCCGGCGTGGGGGGGGGCCCCCAGTGAGGAACAGAACACCCCCCCACAACACCACCACCCCCCCCCC
>JAIBFE010000369.1 GCA_019459705.1 Thiobacillus sp.
GCAGTTCCTCGCCGGAAAACAGCGGCATGCTCTGACCAGGATCGAACACGCACGGCACGCCGGCTTCATGAAAGCCGCGCACGTGGCGCAGCATGCCGTCGCGGCCGTCCGGCGAGACGATGCCGAGCTTGACGTCCGGCACCAGGCGCACGTCGTTCTCGTGCGCGTAGTTCATCGCGCCGGGGTGGAAGGCGGTGATCTGGTTGTCGGCGAGGTCGGTGGTGATGAAGGCCTGCGCGGTATAGGTGCCGGCAATGTGGCGAATGTAGTCGCGCGAAATGGCATGGGCATCGAGACGCTCTGCATAGGCGCTGAAGTCGTCGCCGACCGTTGCCATGATCAGCGGCTCGCCGCCCAGCAGCTTCAGGTTGTACGCGATGTTGCCGGCGCAGCCGCCGTACTCGCGGCGCATCTCGGGCACCAGAAACGACACGTTCAGCATGTGGATCTTGTCGGGCAGGATGTGATTCTTGAAGTGGTCCTGAAACACCATGATGGAGTCGAAGGCGAGGGAACCGCAGATAAGGGTGCGCATGATGGGTTGGGGATGAAAACGACAGCGGGGATTATACGCAGGCCGGCCCGGCCGGGTTTCACGGAAGATTCACGCGCCTGACAGCGCACGGTCATGCCGTGCGGCCATGCTGCGCGCATGAATGCAAGACGCACCGTATTGCTGTGGTCTGTTCCTGCAGTCCTGTTCGCCGGGGATGCGCTGGCATGGGGGCTGTATACCCACGTGTATTTCGCGCAGCTGCTGGTGTGGGCGGTGCCCCTGCTCGATCCTGATCTGCGGCGCGCGGCGCGGCGCTTTCCCCAGCGCCTGATGGCAGGGGCCTGCCTGCCCGATCTGGCGCTGGTGGGCACTACCGCGCGCACCCGGGCATTCGACACCAGCCATCGCTGGGAAATCGCGCACGCGCTGCTCGACGCCGCCCGCGACGACGAGCAGCGTGCCTGTGCAGTTGGCGCGATCAGCCATCTGTGGGTCGACATCATCGCGCACAACCACTTCGTTCCCGCACATGAGCATCTGTGGTGGAACGTGCCGATGCTGACGCATGCCGCGTCGGAATGGGCGATGGACCGCCACATCGCACAGCACCTGTTCCACCCGCCTGCCACTGTGCTGCAGGCCGACGACTGGCTGGTCGACTATGTGGCACGCAACTTCGACTGCGCCCCCGCCGCCAGCCGTCGCGCGATCCGTCAGCTGGCCGGCGCCGAAAGCCTGCTGAGGCACAGCCGTCTGCCCAATCTGCTGCACGGGATGGGCCGGCTGCTCGATCGCAGGCTGTCGGCGCGCTTCGATTACTACATCCAGGAAGTCACCACCCGGCTGCCGCAGATCAACCGTGTGCTCGCCGGCGAAGCGCCGGCCTGGCTGGCGGACTGCCCGCCGGTGGCGGTCGCGCGCGAACGCATTGCCGCCCATGCGCCGGAGCTGGTGGCGTGCCGGATGCCGCTTCCAGGAGATATGTTCGAAGTTGAGACGCCGCCGATATTGCGCAGCGCGGCTTGAGTCGGAAGCGTACGCTACACGGCGAGCGTCAACGCGGCGACCGCGCCGCCCAGCAGCGCACCTACCAGCACATCGCTCACATAGTGCAGCCCCAGCACCAGGCGCGACAACGCAACCAGCGCGGTGAACGGCCACACCAGCCAGCCCAGTGCCGGGTAGTAGGCAGTGGCGACGAGGCTGAACACCACGGCGTGCAGAGTGTGGCCGGAGGGGAAGCTGAAGCGGTCGAGCGGCGCGGTCAGGCAGCAGATCGTCGGGCAGGCCTGGTAGGGCCGTGGCCGCTCGGTGGCGCCCTTCAGCCACTTGTAGACCAGCGTGCCGAGGAGGCCGGCGACGATCATGTGCAGCACGGCGGGAAGCGCTTCCCAGCCATGCCAGGCGATCAGCGTTCCCATCAGGGCATACCAGAACACCCCGTCGCCAAGACGGCTGGCCAGTCTCATCAGACCGACTTCCCAGTCGGGCAGGCGTACGCCATTGAGGCGTTCCAGCCAGGCATGTTCGCGTGCGGCCAGTCGATTGAGGCCATGAAGGGTGTAGAGACTCAGGCGGGCGCGTTGCATGATGAGCTCCTGATCGATGTTTATCCGGTGCGTGCGGCTGACGGCCATTCAAGCGCGGCGTCGTCGGCAGCCGGGGAGTGCGGCAGGGCCAGCCGCAGCAGCACGCGTTCGAAGCTGTCGATGATGGCGTCCCACGACAATTGCGCAGCGCGCGCGGCGGCGGCGCTGCCGAGACGGCGCTGCTGGGCAGTGTCCGGGGCCAGCGCCACGGCTTGGGCAATGAATTCGGATTCGTCTTCGGGCATCGCCTTGAGGCCATTTTCGCCGTGGCGGATGATTTCCTCGGCGGCCGCGCAATCGTAGGCCACCACCGCGAGGCCGGACGCCATGGCCTCGATCGTCACGTTACCCCAGGTTTCGGTCAGGCTGGGAAACAGGAATATATCGCCGGACGCGTAATGTGCCGCCAGCGCTTCGCCGATCTGGGTGCCGCAGAAAATGGCGTCGGGGCGCCTGGCCTGCCACAGTGCGCGCTCGGGGCCGTCGCCTACCAGCACCAGACGAATGGCAGGATGGGCCTCTCGCATAGCGTCGAAGGTGCGGAACACCAGCGCCAGGTTTTTTTCGGCCGCCAGACGCCCCACATACAGGGCCACGGTTTCGTTTTCATTCATGCCCCAGTGCCGGCGCAGGGCAGCGTCGCGGCGGCCGGGATGAAACAGCTTGGTGTCGACGCCGCGACCGATGATCTCGATGTTCTCGTAGCCCGATGCCAGCAGTTCGCGGCGGATGCCCTCGGTCGGCACCAGGGTGACGGCGGCCTTGTTATGGAATTTGCGCAGGTACGCCACGATGGCACGGCGCAGCAGGCCAAAGCCATAGTGGCTGCTGTAGCTGTGGAAATTGGTGTGGAAGTCGCTGGCGACTGGCAGCCGCAGCTTGTTGGCCGCCGCCAGCGCCGACCAGCCAAGCGGCCCTTCGGTGGCAATCTGCACCACATCGGGACGCTGCCGGGTCCACAGCCGGGTCAGCGCAGCTTTTGCCGGCAGGCCCATTTTCAGGCCTTCATAACTCGGCAGGGCGATGCCGCGCTGCAGGTGTTCGCTGAGGGTGGCGGTGGGGTGCGGCTGGTCGTCGGCGTGCTGGCGCGGGCGAACCAGCTGAACCTGATGATTGCGCACCTGCAGGCCATTGACCAGGCGGCCCAGCGTCATGGCCACGCCGTTGACCTCGGGCGGGTAGGTCTCGGTCACCACCGCGATGCGCAGCTGCGGGCGCATAGACGGCAGGGTCTGGCAGGTGAAATCGGCGGCATCCATGGCGCGCAGCATGCGCCCCGCATGCGACAGCCAGATGAAGCCAGGGTGACGATTCGGTGAAAGAAACTCGCGGGGATCAGGTGGCGAGCGGCAGTACGTCCTGTGCGATCGCGCGGAGCAGCAAAATGTCACGATAGGCCCCCGGCTCGAAGCCTATGCGGGTGCCGCCGCGATTGTCGTAAATCAGATCATGGAAAAATGCATCGATCTCGGGCGTCTTCCATACATGACCCAGTTCTTCCAGCAGATGCGGATAGGCCTCCAGCCCTTGGGTCGGTTCGCTGTCCTGGGAAATCGGATGGCCCGTGAGATTAATGTTGAAATGACGGCGGCACTCGGCACTGGCAGCCGCGTACCCTTCCGTGTCTCCGCTGCGATACAGCAGGTCAAGCAAAAGCAGCCAGGGCACAGGGGACTCGGTCGGCGCCTCGCGCAAATGTTCCTGCAGCAGATGAACCGCGAGATCGCCGTGCCCATGGGCCATGAACACTTCGGCCTGATCGAGAATGTCTTCCTTTACCTCGGTGCCTTCATCGCGGGGAGGGGCTGCGATTTCCAGCATCCGCTCGGGTGCGGGCGACGGCTCGGTTTCCTGCGCAGAGGTCATCTCGGACAGCGTCATCATCGGCGCTTCGGGCTGTGTCCATGGCGAATCATCCATCAGGATGGACTGACGGGGGCGGCTGCGGCGCAGCAGCCAGGCGACCAGCGCGGTGCCTGCGGCGATCAGGCCGATGACCAGGAGATACAAGGGCCATTGCGCAGGCCGTTCGGGGGGGGGCATGATCGGGGCGACGGGGCGACGGGCCTCGAGCTCGGCGTTGCGCTGCTGCAATGCGAGCAACTGTGCCTCCAGATGCGCAAGCTTGCGGGCAAGCGCCGTGTTTTCATCCGACAATTCGGTGGCCGTCAGGTTGTCGGGGAGGTGGCGCTGCAGATCCGGCAGATTGGTGTCGAGCCGCAAGGCAAAGGGTGAGCCGGCTGCGTTGCGCTTGCCGGACAGTACCAGCCGCGGCGCAGGGTCGACCGGGACCGCTCCTCGCACAGCAGGCGCACGCGAGTTGACGGCAGGGGGGGCTGACGCAATCGCCGGACGGTTGATCCGGCGCTGGGGCCGGCTGGCGCGCGGTGCAGGCGTGTCTGCCGGGGCCGCTGCCGAGGGTGCAACCGGCGGTGCGGCGGCAGTGGACGCTTCCGGGCGGGTGGCGGGCGAGACCAGCGCGGGCGGATCGAGCAACACCGTGTAATCACGCTGCAGACGCGTTTCGCAGTCGGAAACCAGCACAAACTGGGCGACGGGATCATTGATCGGCTGAGGGGTACGGATATGCAACAGCATCTGGTCGCCAGAACGCTGCAAGCTCAGTTGCGCGCGGGGTGGGGGCGCGATGCCATTCTGGCTTGCATCAAGGCTGAAGCAGGCTGCAGTTGTTTCGGCCGTGGTGCCGAGCAGGGCGACGGTGGCGTGCAACGGCTGCCCCAGGGAGGAACGTACGTTGAGTTCGCCCAGCCCGAGGGCAGAGGCGGAGCCAGCGCAGAACAGGCTCAGCAGGAGGCAGACGGGTTTAAGGCTCACGCGGTCATGAAAATGGGGGGATGCCTTGTATTCCGGCCAATTGCGCCGCAACTTTAGCGTATTTCGCAATAGTGGCACGATTTCTGGTTCACGTCAGCCTAGCAACACCAGTCCCCACACGGCCATGACATTGACGAGCGCGATCATCACGGCTGCGCTGCCCATGTCCTTGGCGCGCTTGATGAGCAGGTGGTGCTCAAGGGAGATTCGATCCACTGCGGCCTCAAGCGCCGAATTCAGCAGCTCGACAATCAGCACGAGCAACACAGCGCCGACCATCAGCGCGCGCTCGATACCCGATCCACCGAGAAAGAGCCCAAGCGGAATCAGGAGCAGCGCCAGAAACACCTCCTGGCGGAACGCGTCCTCATGCCTGAACGCAGCGGAGAGCCCAGCCCACGAATAACCTGCCGCGTTCAACACGCGCCGCAGGCCGGTCTTGCCCTTGTACGGGCTGACGGGCTCGCTCATGCTGCCGGCTTGTACGCCAGATCGAGTTCGCGTGCTGCCTTGACGTCGTCCAGCCGCCGTACCGGCAGGCTGTAGGGCGCGCCCTTCACCAGATCGGGATTGGTTTCGGCTTCGTGCTTGATCTTGATCATCGCCTCGACGAAGCCGTCCAGCGTCTCGCGGCTCTCGGTCTCGGTCGGCTCGATCAAGAGGCACTCCGGCACCAGCAGCGGGAAGTAGGTGGTCGGCGCGTGATAGCCGTAGTCGAGCAGGAGCTTGGCGAAGTCCATCGCCGAGACGCCGGTGGCGTCCTTCAGCTTCTTCAGCGTGACGATGAATTCGTGGCTGGCACGGCGGCTGGGATAGGCGAGATCGAAGCCAGCCTCGCGCAGTTTCGCCATCAGGTAGTTGGCGTTGAGGGTGGCGTATTCGGCGACGCGGTGCATGCCCTCGCCGCCCAGCAGGCGCGCGTAGACGTAGGCGCGCATCAGCACGCCGGCGTTGCCCATGTTGGCCGACATGCGGCCGATCGACTGTGGCAGGTCGGCCTCAGTCGCCAGCCGGTAGGCGCCGTTCTCGTTCACCACCAGCGGAATCGGCATGAAGGGCAGCAGCCGCGTCGACACGCCCACCGGGCCCGCGCCCGGTCCGCCTCCGCCGTGCGGGGTGGAGAAGGTCTTGTGCAGGTTCATGTGGATGACATCGAAGCCCATGTCGCCCGGACGCACCTTGCCGAGGATGGCGTTGAGGTTGGCGCCGTCGTAATACAGCAGGCCGCCGGCGTCGTGCACGATCTTCTGGATGTCGGCGATGGTTTTCTCGAACACGCCCAGCGTCGATGGGTTGGTCAGCATCAGGCCGGCGGTGTGTGGGCCGACCGCAGCCTTCAGTGCTTCAAGATCCACGGAGCCGGTTGAATCGGTCGGGATTTCCTTGACCGTGTAGCCGCACATCGTCGCGGTCGCCGGGTTGGTGCCGTGCGCCCCCTCCGGCACCAAGATCACCCCCCGCGCGGTGTCCCCCCCCGCCTCGAGGTAGGCGCCGATCCTACCCACCCCC
>JAIBFE010000372.1 GCA_019459705.1 Thiobacillus sp.
GCGGCGCTGCCGCTGCTGTTCGGCTGGTGGCGGCGGGCGCGACACGCACGGCTGTTGCGCCCAAGAGCCAAGGGCATCGCCAGTACTTCACCGAAGTGCAAATCGGCGGCATCACTGCATAAGGAGCACATAACATGGCACACAAGAAAGCAGGCGGCAGTTCGCGTAACGGTCGCGATTCGGAATCGAAACGTCTTGGCGTGAAGCGCTACGGTGGCGAACTGGTTCTGGCAGGCAACATCATCGTGCGTCAGCGCGGCACCCAGTTCCATCCCGGCGACAACGTCGGTATCGGCAAGGACCACACCCTGTTCGCCAAGGCGGACGGCACGGTCAAGTTCGAGATCAAGGGTGCTGCCCGCCGTCGTGTGGTTCGCATCGAGCCGGTTGCAGCCTGAGTTGATTTGAGCTGAGTCCGACTCGTTCGCCAAAAAGCCCTGTCCGCCGGATGGGGCTTTTTTGTTTGTGCGGAATTAACTAGGTCCATCTCAATATGAAATTCATAGACGAAGCAAAAATTCAGGTCATCGCCGGCAATGGCGGTGACGGCAGCGCTTCGTTCCGCCGCGAGAAAAACATTCCCCATGGTGGGCCGGATGGTGGCGACGGCGGCCGCGGCGGCAGCGTGATCGCGGTGGCCGACCGCAACATCAATACCCTGGTCGAGTTTCGCTTCGCCCGCGTTTTCAAGGCGCAAAAGGGCGAAAACGGACGCGGCGCGCAGTGCTACGGCAAGGGCGGCGAAGACCTCATCGTCCGTGTGCCGGTGGGCACGGTGTTCACCGATATCAACAGCGGCGAGGTCGTGGCCGACCTGACGGAAGATGGCCAGACCGTGTGCCTTGCCAAAGGTGGCAAGGGTGGCCTGGGCAACCTGCATTTCAAGTCGAGCACCAATCGCGCGCCGCGCCAGCACACGTTGGGCGAGCCGGGCGAGGAATGGGAACTGGCGCTGGAACTGAAGGTGCTGGCCGACGTCGGCCTGCTGGGCATGCCGAATGCGGGCAAGTCGACCTTCATCCGTGCGGTGTCGGCGGCGCGCCCCAAGGTGGCCGATTATCCGTTCACCACGCTGGCGCCGAATCTGGGCGTAGTGCGGGTGGACAGCGAGCGCAGCTTCGTCATCGCCGACATCCCGGGGCTGATCGAGGGCGCGGCCGAAGGTGCGGGCTTGGGCCACCAGTTCCTGCGGCATTTGCAGCGCACGCGGCTGCTGCTGCATCTGGTCGATATTTCGCCGCGCTGGGAAGCAGGCGATCCGGTTCACGAGGCACGCGCCATCGTCGAGGAACTGCGCAAGTACGACGAGAGTCTCTATGACAAGCCGCGCTGGCTGGTGCTGAACAAGATCGACATGGTGGACGAGTCTGAACGCGAAGCTGTGGTGGCCAAGTTCGTTGCGGACTACGCGTGGACGGGGCCAGTGTTCGCGATTTCAGCGCTCGACGGTAGCGGCTGCACTGCACTGACCTATGCGGTCATGGACTATCTGGACACCCAGACCCGGCCCGTCGAGGATGATCCGGCGGCGGCACCTGCCACCGATTCACCCGCCGTCGATTAAGCTGTCTGCGATTCGGCCGGCGGCGCGTCGCCGCCGACCCGCTTCCAGTCGTTTTCCTGCAGCGCC